>JAKBKR010000215.1 GCA_021832495.1 bacterium
CTACCCGCACCTTCTGTCCCCGCCGGGACGGGAGGTCCGATGAAAGTACACGTTCAAGGGGCAGGGGTCCCACCTCCCCGCCGTTCCATGGCGGCCTTCACGAGACCCACGTAGAGAGGATGGGGCGCTTCGGGGCGGGAGAGGAACTCGGGGTGGTACTGGACCCCGATGAAGAACGGGTGGGTCGGCATCTCGAACGTTTCGACCCTTCCGTCCGGGGCTACACCGCTCACATGGAGCCCTTTCTCTTCGAACTTGGGAAGGTACTCCCGGTTGATCTCGTAGCGGTGACGGTGCCGTTCGCGTATGTCCTTTCTACCATAGATCCGGCTCACGAGGGTGCCTTCCGTGAGGACGACCTTCTCGGAGCCCAGATGTTGCGTCCCGCCCAGGTCCTTGACCCGACCCTGTTCCCGGAGCAGGTCCACCACGGGGTTCTTCGTCCCGGGGTCGAATTCCGTCGAGTTCGCGTCTGCGAGCCCGAGGACGTTTCGGGCGAACTCGACGGCGGCCAGCTGAAAGCCGAGGCACACACCGAGAAGCGGGGTCCCTGACTCCCGGGCCTTGCGGATCGCCAACATCTTGCCGTCGATACCGCGCCGTCCGTAGCCACCCGGGATGAGGATGGCATCCACGCGATCTAGCTGATCGGCGAGCGGGGTAGACTTCACCAAGTCTTCCGCGTCGAACCAGACGACCTTCACGTTCACCCCGAGATGTCCTTGGGTGTGGTGGAACGCCTCGGAGTGGGAAAGATAGGAGTCCTTGAGTTCGGCGTACTTGCCCACGACGCCGATGCGGACCTCTCCGGAAGCTTGGTGGTAGCGCTCGGTGAACGCCTTCCAGTTGGTAAGGTCGGCCGGGCGCGGGGGGAGGTTGAGGATCTGCATGAGGCGGTCCCCAACCCCCTCGTTCTCGAGGTGGACGGGCAGATCGTAGATGCACGCCATGTCGGGTACCGAGATGACGTTCTCCTGGCGGATACCGCAGAAGAGGGAGATCTTCTGCTTGATCTCAGTCGAGATGGGCAGGGTGGACCGGGCGACGATCATGTCCGGGTCGATACCGAGGGATCGAAGTTCCCGGACCGAGTGCTGGGTGGGCTTGGTCTTCGCCTCACCCACGGCACCGACGACCGGAACGAGCGTGGTGTGCACGAAGGCCATGTCCTCCCGTTTCCCCACCTCTTGCCGCAGCTCCCGGAGCGCCTCGAGGAAGGGCATCGACTCGATGTCACCCACGGTGCCGCCGACCTCGATCACCGTGACCTCGGCCCCGGAGGTCTCTCCGACCTCCCGGATCATGCGTTTGACCTCTCCTGTGATGTGGGGAATGATCTGGACGGTGTTGCCAAGGTAGTCACCCCGGCGTTCCTTCTCGATGACGGAGCGGTAGACCTTGCCGGTGGTGATGTTGTGGTTCCCGGCAAGGCTCTCCCCGAGGAACCGCTCGTAGTTCCCGAGGTCGAGGTCGACCTCGGTGCCGTCGTCGAGCACAAAGACCTCACCGTGCTGATAGGGGTTCATGGTTCCCGCGTCCACATTGAGGTACGGGTCGATCTTGAGGGGGGTCACAGCCACGCCTCGGGCCTTGAAGATGCGGGCGATGGAGCTCGCCGTGATCCCCTTTCCGAGGCCCGAAATGACGCCTCCGGTGACGGCGACGTACTTCATGCGTAGTGCGAGAAGGCGGCGCTCTCTCGCTTGCGGGACTGGGCCTTCTTCGCTTCGTCCGAGTCTTCCTTCTGTTCCTGGGAGCACTCCTGCTCTGTCACCCAGACGGTTCGCACCTGCTCCGGGTGTTCCCGGGCAAAGAACGTGCCGGCCTTGAACGCGGAGATGAGGAGGTCGGCCATCGTGTCCTCATCCTGTTTCTCGAGGCGGCCCACGCTGCGCCAGAAAGTGTCGGGCGAGCGGCCAGCCTCCTCGAGGTAGAGGGTGATCACATCGTAGACATCCGTATCTTCCGGCGAGAACTTGACGTGCACATGCTTGGGTTCCGCTTTGTGTTCCCCCGACCCGGCCACCATGGCGTGGGGTAGCGCCCGCACTGAAGATAAAGTTGTCCCGTCTGAGCGATCGTTGCGATGGGAAGGGGAGATGCCGAAGCTCAATCGGGCGTGTCCCTTCGTTCGCAGGTCACGGTTTGCTTGGGATCCATTGGGCAAGTTCCAACATGGGCGAGTTCCAGAATGTCGGGGGAGGGGTGGGCGAAGCCCGAGGCCCCCCCGCTCCTATGGGCTGGAGCGGATCGAAGGGTGGGGATGTCTCTTGCATCGGGCCCGGGCGGCTTGCATGGATGATCGTGGAGCCAGAAATGCGCAGATTGGTGAGGAGCGCACCGCCCCCTACGTAGGGGTACGCAATGGCGCAGTTCGTTCCGACCAAGAAGCGAAGTTGGATCACTTGGCCCACGTAACCGGTGAGATTCACGGTGGCGGTCTGCCAGTTGCTGCTGGTCGGGTTCACCGCGCCCGTGGTCGAGTTCACATCCGCATTCCACACTTGGATGTATTGCGTCACCCCGTTCGAGGAGACAGGAGTGACTTGCAGGACGAAGCCCATCGGAGGGGTTCCCGAGAGGCCATTCCACTTCCAGATGTACTGGAAGGTCAGTTGCGCCAAGGAGGCGCTAGTGAGGTCGATCGGACGGGAATTGAGTTCGTCCCACATGTTGGGGCCGAGTTCGATGCTGCTTGCCGTGGGTGCCGCGGCCATCCAGACCGCATTCGTCGCGGGGATGCCGGTACCCAGTCCGTGAGATGAAAGGAAGTTGCCAGAAGTGCTTTGCAGGTGCCAAAGGTCAGGCGGGATGAACTGGCCCTGATACTGGGTCACCTTGTTGGTCCCCGACTGCACATTGCAGGTGGAACCTGGGTTGCTCGAGGTCAGGGCCGTGGTGGCCAAGGACCAAGTGAGTCCCCCCGTCGGGATGCTGTCGAAACCCTGCAGCTGATTCACCCAGAACCCGCCATTGTAGCCCCCGAGAGAAGCTCCACAGCTCGTGCTGCCGCTGCCAGCTTCGATGTACCCGAACCACAGGCGCACGGTACTGCCGAGATAGGGTGTCAGGTTCATCCGGCTCTGTTCCCATGAGAATGTCCCCCCGCCGCTCGTGCCCGTGTAGACGCTCACGGGGGTGCACGACGAGCCGTACTCCACGCTTCCGCTGTAGCCGGGCAACGGTGTGACGATCTGGCCGGCCGAGTCCTTCGTGCAGAAGGAAGTGCCGCTGAAGCTCAAGGAGGTCACGGACGACGGCTCAACGCAGACGATGATACCGGTCACGGATGGATCGAGGGTATACTTCTCCCACCACTTCACAACCGCCGAAGAAGCGTAGCTCGGGAGCGTGATCGGGGAGCTTTGGGTCCACTGGACGTTCCCCGCCTGTGTTCCATCGTCCAACATGGCCAAGGACGCACAGAGGACGTTCGCAACGTAGCATGGCGGGAACGGGGTCAGACTGGTCGTGTTGTACTGCGAGAAGGGCGGGCCTTGGGTATCCATCCCCCAATTGCCAGTACAGACGTTCCACGAGTTCCCGAACGCATCCGTGTACCAGGTCTGATAGAGGCTACAACCCGCCGGGGCGGCAGGGTAGAGTGCCTGATTGGGGAAGGTTGGGGTGTACCCGTTGATCTCGATCGTGCTAGTGGCTCCCGGGTAGACAGAGGCGCATGAGGAATATTGGTATCCGTTGCCACCGCTATTTCCCGCCCGGGGGGCGAGGCCCCGCGGCGCTAGCGGCCACTCCACGGGGAGGTTCGTATCACCGGTCTGGTAGATCTGGTAGCCGTTCGTGGGTGTGCTGCAGGGGTTTCCGTTGGCCCAATCCGACCAACCGATGGAGGGGTTGAAACCGGGATCTTCGGGATCCTGCCAAAAGATGTTTTCTTGGTGCGTCCACTGGTTCCCGTTCGTGGACGTGTTGTCGTAGAAGAAATAGACTTGAACTGTCCATGTAGCGGAAGGCGATACAGGCACGATGTTGCCGGAGGTCCCTGAAGTGAGCAGAACCGTAATGGGGTTCGGACCGGCGTACAAGGGGGTCCAGGATATAGAGACCTGGCCAATGCCCAACGAGACGTTGCCAGTAAGGCTCTCGGAGGAGCCCCCGATGGAAAGGCTCTGGGAACCGAGGATATGGGAGCCATCCATGACGCTCACCCCCACGTTGTTGTCCGTGAAGGCACCCAGGTTGGTGATGTTGGCCCGGATCAAGTACTGTTGCTCGAGCTGGGGATGCATGCCATCAAAATTAGTCCAAGGGCTGCCAGACTGGGCGAAGGTGATGTCCGGGGGAGCCACCACGACCTGGGTCCCTGGGAGGAACCGTCCGAAGAACGTCCCGGCCCGGAGTACCGCCAGGTTCAGGTTCGTAGAGGAGCCGGCACTGAACGGGCTGAACGCCCAGTAGGCCGCGTGCCACCCGTTGCCGCCCAAGACCTCCGTTCCGGCGCAATATGTCTGTCCGGACCAGTAATCCACGGCGAGCTTGGTGAAGTT
>JAKBKR010000216.1 GCA_021832495.1 bacterium
CCGATCTACATTCAGCGAGCCCAACGGGACCTATGCCTACACCGTAGGAGCCGTGAGTGGGTACACCGCCTCCCCGTCCTCGGGAAGCGTGACCGTGAACGGGGGCACTCAATCGGTGTCCATCGTCTTTACCTCGACCTCCTATCTCGTGTGGTTCACCGAGACGGGTCTCCCGGGGGGGACGTCGTGGTCCGTGACGCTGAACGCCCAGACCCTCACCTCCACGGGAAGCACCATCACCTTCAGCGAGACGGATGGAGGGTATGCGTACACCGTCGGGTCCGTGAACGGGTACAATGCCTTCCCCTCCTTCGGTACGGTGGCGGTGAACGGGGCCTCCCAGACGGTCTTTATCGCTTTTAACCCCTCCACCGCCACCACGTTTCCTGTGACGTTCTCCGAGGCGGGTCTTCCGACCGGGGCAAACTGGTCCGTGGCCCTCGGCGGCAGTATGATCAGTTCCACCTCATCCACCGTGACCTTCCATGTGGTGAATGGGTCCTACGCCTTCACGGTGGGGAATGTCCCAGGGTACACCGCAAGTCCCCTCTCGGGATCCCTCACCGTGAACGGTGCCCCGGTGTCCCAAGCCGTCACATTCTCCGCGCTCCCGCCCGACCAATACTCCGTCGTGTTCACCGAGTCCGGACTTCCCTCCGGGGCGACGTGGTCGGTGACCTTGGGGGGTCAGTCCCTCAGTTCTGTCGGGACGACCATCGCGTACGTGGAACCGAACGGAACGTATGCCTTCACGGTGGGGGAGGAGAAAGGGTTCACAGCCTCCCCTGCCTCCGGCAACGTGATCGTGAGCGGATCGTCCAATGTGACCTCGATCACGTTCACCCCCGTCGTCCCAATCAATTTCGCCGTTTCCTTCACGGAGACGGGTCTGCCGTCGGGCACGTCTTGGTCGGTGACCTTGAACGGGATCATGAAATCGGGGGCAGGGAGCATCGTCTTCACAGAACCCAATGGGACCTATTCGTTCTCTGTCGGGGCTGTGTCTGGATACACAGGCGCCCCTTCGTCAGGTACGATCACCGCCAGCGGGGCCGATGTGGGCAAGGCCATCACCTTTACTTCCTTGCCTCCCGGTCAGTACTCCCTCATCTTTTCGGAGTCGGGATTGCCCTCGGGCACAAACTGGTCCGTGGCCGTGGGTACCAGGGCCCACACCTCCACCGGGAGCACCATCTCCTTTATCGAGGTGAACGGCACCTACTCGTACACCGCTGGCGCTGTGGCGGGATACACACCCACACCATCTTCGGGCATTGTGACCATCAACAGTGTCAACAAAACCGTCTCCCTCACATTCGTACCGTCCACTCCAGCCACCTATGCTGTGACCTTTAGCGAAAGCGGGTTGGCCGCGGGAACGCCTTGGTCGGTGACGCTCAACAGCCTCACCATGGTCGGAACGACAATGAATCTCGTCTTCGAAGAACCCGAGGAACTCTACCACTTCACGATCGGGCCCGTGCGTGGGTACACCGCGACACCCTCGTCTGGTTCCGTCACCGTGAACGGGAGTTCCGTGGGAGTGTTCATCATCTTCACAAGCACCCCCGTGAGTGGTGAAGCCAACCAGACCCCGGGAATCCTCGGATTACCGGGATACGCGGGTTACGCACTGATCGGAACCCTCGTGGTCTTGGTGGTCATTGCCGTAGCCTTGGCCGCAGTGAAACGTCAAGGAAGGAACCCAAGACCGGGGGCGAGGTACCCACCGGCACAAAGTTCCTTGCCCCCTCCACCAAGGAATCCGTAAACAAACCGGTACGCAAGGGGGAAAGAGCGACCCGTCGCACCCGGAATGCATGTGGAGAAGGCACTCAATCCCAAGCGTTATGACTCAGAGTACCATGTTATCGGTATGGTTGCGATAGACGCGACGGACTGTGTGAGGCTGGAGTCTTGAAACGCCGCTCCACCATCGACAGTGACCGAAGATCCACGTCGTGATCGAACGGAGGGGAGACGAGGCTCACCTGTCTCGGGAGAAAAGACGGTTTCATCCGAGGGTCCTGCCGTTCTAGCCATCCCTTGCATCCGAACGATTCCTCAGACAATCCGACAGAGCACCGTCGACGGTTCGCCATGGGGCCGGGTCCCATCACTGCGAGAATGTTCGGGTGAGTTGTCTTACGGCGTATTCCATGAGGGGCTCCAAGTTCACGGTATCAGCACGGTTGTAGGCTACGAGACGCTCCAGGGCACCCTTTACTCCCCGGCAATGTTGGTACCACAGGTGGATCGCCTCCAATCCGTCGACCCCCTCGACCCCGGAGCGATCCCCCAGACGCAACCGCGCCTCGATGGATTTCAATCCCCCGCGCAAACCCTGCCGATGAAGGAGCCATCGCAGGTCGGCATGGGCGGGAGGGAAGCGGATCTGGGGGAAGTGGGCCGTCAGAAAGGGAACGTCGAACTGTGAACCATTGAAGGTCACGAGCAATGCAAAGGGGCGAAGAACGCTCCCGATCTCCTCGAGGTCCTCCCCCTGTACCAAGGTCCGGGTGCTACCGCCCCCGTGCACAGTAACGCAGGTTACGATCCCATAGTGGGGGGTGAAGGAGGTCGTCTCGATATCCAGGAAGGCTGTCCGGCCCCGAAAGTCCGGATACAACCTCCAATATTCTCTTGCGGGGAGGACCCGAGCGAAGTACTCGGGGTCTCCTCGTTGGAAGGCTGCATCGCTTTGCCGGAGCTCGTCCTTGATCATCTCGAGGTGACCGGAGGAAATCCCGGGAATACGGTCCAATTTGTCCAGGTCTCTCCAATCCCGTACCCCCTGCCGCCAAAGGTTCTGTTCCGTAATCGGGCCAATTCCGGGAAGGTGGAGGAAGGTGGCCCGGAGTGGGGAGTTCAATGGGGTCAATCCAGCATCCCCCTCTTGCCGTACCCAACCCAAGCGTATCCTCCGTCAGCGACCCGGGCGGAGATGGATTCCGCATAAAGGCTATCCGAGCGTTCACCCAAGACCGCAGCATCGACAGCAGGCCTTCTGGGCGGGCAGATGGGATCGGTGTTGCCGGAGCGATACGAAGGATTGGCCCCCGCATCTTCCGGTCCAATCTCCGGGATGGAGTCATCGGAGTCCGGAGCCTCCACCGGGAAGGAATGCCGCTTACAGGCATCGGCTGCTTTGCGGAAAGGAGCGACCGGTCGGTGGGTGTGTGCCCGCGGAGTCATGACACGCCCGGCCTACGTGGAGGCGGGGGTGGGGGGATCCTTCCGGGTCGTTGGAACGAGCGGGTTGGCCCGTATCGCCTTCCCACGGGGGCCTCCTACGAACTCCCCGCCCTCCACGATGCGGTTTCCCCGGAGGTAGTGGTCGACCGGGAAGATGGCCGAGCGTCCTTCGAAGGGAGTCCACCCGCAGCGGGTCGCAAGAGTCCGGGCCTTGAGAATGCGGGACGTTCGGAAGTCGACCGTGAAGAAGTCGGCCTCGCACCCCTTCTCGATCCGCCCCCGGGGGAGCCCCAAGTGGTAGGCCGGGTTCCGGGCCACCGCCCGGACGAGCACCGGGAGCGGGAGCTCCGTCCTTCGCACAAGTTCCAGCATGAGGGGCACCATCGTCTCGATGCCCGGCACACCCGAGGGCGCCTCAGCGAATGGCGCCTCCTTCCGGGAGATGGGGTGGGGAGCGTGGTCGCTGGCGAGCATCGGGATTCCGCCCTCCTTGAACCGTTGGAAGAGCGCGGCGCGCGTAGATTCAGTGCGGAGCGGCGGATTCACTTTCTGGAACGCGGTACCAAAGAGCGACGAGGAGAGGAGCAGATGGTGCGGGGTGGCCTCGGTCCCTGCCCCGATCTCCCGCGCCCTCTGAGCCGAAGCGACCGTGGTCACGTGGGCGATATGAAGGCGCAGACCGGGCGGGTGCTCCCCGAGTTGTTCGATGGCCGATAGTTCGGCGGCCTCGGGTCGGCTGCGATCCCACGCATCCGTCTCCGTCGGCGTTTCCCTGGGGTTGAACTTGGCCGGGTCTTCCGCATGGACATGGACGGGAAGACCGGTAGACTCGATCTCCGCCAAGAGGCGAGGGACCTCGGCCGGTTCCGGCACCTTGATCTCGCCCGTGGTCGGTGCCAAGAAGAGCTTGAACCCCGCGGCCACCAGGCCGAGACGCCGTAGCGACGCCCCGGCGGTCACCGCCGCGTACGGGAGGATATCGACATGGGCGCGCGTCCGGATCCGGGAGATCTTATCGACGACCCGTTCGACCGAGGTCGTGGGCGGGATCGTGTTCGGCATGTCGACCGCGGCGGAGATGCCACCGAGGGCGGCGGAGACCGTGCCGGAGTCCAGGTTCTCCCCGCTCTCCGGCGGACCCGGGTCGCGGAAGTGGGCATGGAGGTCGATGCCCGACGGGAGGACCACGCGGTCCCCCAGATTCCGACGGGGGGAGCCGCGGACGTTCTTGGCGACCCGTGTGATCATGCCCTCCGGGTCGACCCCGAACTCGAGCTCGGTGATCCGGCCGCGCCAGTAACCTCGC
>JAKBKR010000217.1 GCA_021832495.1 bacterium
CTCTCTCGGAACCGCCCGTATCAGTGGAACAAGGGGGCTTTGGCCCCGTGTCCCGCCGGCGGAAGGAGCGCCATGGAAGCTGCGGAGGCAATGCCTAGGACCATCATCCCGTAGAAGCCGAGCGTGAGGTTGGTGTAGCTCCCAGTGGCGAAGAGCCCGACAAGGAGGGGTCCGAGGGTGTTCCCCGCCCCATTCCCCAGGCCGAAGATGAGGGAATTTGCCAAGGAGGAAGACCGCTCGTTCACGTACCCTTTGGAGAGGGTCATGAGCATCGGGAAGGCGCTGAACGCGAAGAATCCGAGGAGAAAGAGCATGACGTCGGCGACGATGCCGCTCGTGTCCAGGTACCCGAGGGCAGCCACCATGGTGGCCGCGGTGCTTGCACCGAAGAGCATCCGCCCGTCAAAGCTCCGGGTGAGATAGCCAAAGAGAGGCTGCCCGAAGATCCCACCGGCATAGATGATGGTGACGTAGAGACCAAGCAGGGAGACCTCGGGGATCGTGTGGGCGACGACCATGTATGTGGGAAGCCACGCGATGATCCCCTGGGTCGCCATGAACCGGACCAGGGTGAGGATGGTGAGGATGACGACCCCGCGGGTGAGCGCCTCGCGTGCGGCCCCGGGGGTGGCGGGGGTAGCCGGTGCCGACCTTTCCCGGAGGTAGCGGGTGGCTTCCAGGATGACGATCGCCGAGATGAACGAGATGGCGGCGAACCCGAGGAGGTAGCTCCCGGTGACAAGCGCAAGGGCTGCGAAGTAATAGACGACCGGGTAGAGCGCCCGCCCGAGACTGCCCATGGCTCCGTTGATCCCGAGCGCCATGCCCAGCCCTTCGGGCCCCCAGTTCTTCTGCAGGATCGTGGCGCCGAGGGGATGGTAGAAGGCTCCACCGAAACCCATGAGGAAGGAGGAGGCAAGGGTCACGACGAGCGCGCTATAGCCGGAGAGCGAGGCGATCACAAAATAGAACCCGACGAGGCCTCCCCCCATCAGGGCCGTCCCCACCGAGAGCAGAAGTTCGGGTTGACCAGTGACATCGGCAAGGCGCCCCACGTACGGGCTCGTGAGGGATATCGAGGTGTAGAACACGGCGAAGAGCGCCACGATCTCCGAAGCGGAGAAACCCCGCTGGGCGGTCAGGATGGCGGCGATCACCGGTACGAAGAAGTTGTTCCCGTCGTTGACGAAGTGCCCGAGGCTGGTGTAGGCGAGGATGTGCCGTCGGTGGGTCGTCTCCATCGTTCCTCAGGTTCCCGCGAGGTGGGAACTTAGAAGAGGATTGCCAGGGAATACCGGTCCTCCCGGGGCACAGGCAAGGTCATAGGGGGCGGAACCCTGGGGGGACCTCGCCAGGAGGAGGTGGGCAGCTGACGGTGGTCATGGATCGCAAGGTTCGGATCGCTGAGGAAAGTCCCCACTCCGAGGACGCATGGGAGCGGGCCCAAGCCCGCCCGGTGAGAGCCGGAGCAACGGAGCAGAAACGACACAGCCGCAGGGCACGGGGAATCGGGAACGGTGCCGAGGAGGATCCCTGCGGAGATGGTGAAACGGCCGACTCCCAGGAGCAAGCCGGTTACGGCGGGATGAAGCGCGTCCTGCGACCGCCGAGATAGGTGCGCAGTCGAATGCTGCCGGAACAGAATGGGGCTTACGACCTCGACCTGGCCGCCCCGGCGGGGAACCGCCGGGGTGTATGCCCCGAAACTGGCACTTTTGGGGCAGCCCCCGTCTTGGGATGCTGCATGCTTCTGTTCCTTGGTACCCCTGGACATGACACTACACCACGGTTCTTCCGGGACTCTGGGTGGTGGTCACAACTGGTGGGGGTGTTGTTGGCGATTGTAGGGGCGTAGATAGCGTGGAGCCCATGTACTCTTGGAGCTTGTCGATGCCGGAACGCATCTCCAACTCGCTTGTCCCGATGTAGGCCAAGGTTTGTTCGATCCTGGAGTGGCCCATCATCTCCTTGATGGCGTAGACAGACACCCCAGCATAGTAGCAGAGGCGGGCAAAGCCGCGCCGTAGGTCGTGGGGCGTGAAAAGGCGAGTCCCTGCCTTCTTGCAGAGGTCCGTCTGGTGGCGAGAGATGGTCGTCCTGCCAAAGGGGTAGATACGGTCTGTGGGCTGTCGGCCCTTCACCAAGGGTAAGAGAATGGGGTAGGTGGGCTCCAAGATGACGGACGGCTTCCGAGGCTTGTTTCCCTTGCCTACAAATGCCAAGTGAGGGTCTGGCATTGACATTAGGCAGTTCCTCACCTGTAGAGTGCGCAGCTCCATCGAGCGAAGTCCCTGGTATCCGAGTATGGAAACCAAGACCTGGTCGTAGCCATTGGCGACCTTCAGGAGCGCCTTCATCTCGTTGCCCGTGGGCCACTTCAGCTCCTTCATCGGTCTGCGCCCTGGCTTCTTGCGCCACAAGTTCTCGTCTTTGGCCAACGCCGAACCCTCGTGCCCCAAGAACATTCTCAGTAACCCGAGATTCTTCGTCCTGGTGGCGGGGGCTAGCGTGTTGTCCCTCTTGTAGGCCTCTACCATCTCGGATGTTACAGATTTTGCCCCACCTGGCAACTCGAAGCCGAGTGTTACCCACTGCTGGGCCAGCCCCTTCAGGTGCTCTCTGTAGTCTTTGTGCGTTTGGTCGGCGACTCCGGTAATGCTTTCCGTCCATGCCTTGGTTCTTTCTTCCCACCGCCGGGCCGCTGTGGGCACGGTGGTGTCCTCCGGGTGCTCCGGATGCTGGGATGGTATATGAGGCACCTCCAGGGGTATCCACTTATCGTGCGTGACAACGATCCGTTCGGATATGGGAAGGAAGGATTCCCTCGTGAAGTGGAAATCGACATGCCCGATTGCGAACGGGTGTGCCCTGCCGGGAAGGGATGAACTCTCACCCCCACCCATGCTCTTTGTCCTCCACCACGGTGGTTTCAGGCATAGCCTTCATTTCCACTTTTCGGTGCTTCCCCATCCCAGGGCCACTCCATCAGTTTCCCCGTCCCGTTAATGGCTGCCTCCTCCATCAGCATCATTCTCGCAAGCCAGAGTGCGAGTGTCTTTCCTGGTAAACGTGCTTCCTTCCGGAGCCAGTGTTTTCCCTTTCCGTACGATTGCAAGAGAAGGTCCAAGTCCTTCAAGTGGACCTTCGACTGGGTGGCAATTGTCACCGAACCCACGCCCGTGATATCGATGTTTAGCTCGGGATGGTCCAGTACCCAAGCATCCATTTCGACCCAGGGGAACACTGCGTGAAGGTACCCGATGAAGTTGTGAAGATCCGAAGGTGAGAGGGGGTCTCTGGATGAGGATGTCTCCACGTCGACTTCACCCGTGGACGGATGTACTTTAATTTCGTATCTCCACTTGGAGAATCGACCGACACCCCGATACCAGACTTCTCCCCTCTTTTCCTCAATCCTTACCCATTTCTGGCTCTGATCCCACTCGTACCCACTTCGGCTGGCCATGGATGGCCGTCGAAATGCTTTCCCCTTTACATGATTGAGAACGTCTTGCAGGATGGCACGCCCCACCTCCCCATCTTGCAACAGCCTAGACTGTAGCAGAATGCGATGAACCCCGACTTCGGCATGCCTGCGGGGGATGGCTTCGGGCGGGAAGTACATTACCCCGTTGGTTTGTCCGACCTTGACGACACCATGACTCGCTGCGAGGTGATTCAAGTGATATTGGACGGTTCGTAAGGGGAGGCTAAGACATCGTGCTAGCTGCGAGGCTTTCACTCCCTCAGCCCCCTTCCGCAGGACAAATTCCCGGATAATCTCTCCCTTTGATGCATCCGTCTGCCCCTTGGAGCAATGCGCAACGCCATTGCGCAACTGGTCCGCCCTACCGTCACGATTCACTGTCACGTTCAGGTGCCCTCAAAGGAACGAGAGGCGGCAGCATCGCGAGAGTCCACGCCCTGCGAACAACATCTCCATGAGTTCCCACAGTCCCTACCACATTGTGACAGGGAGGGGGGTGAAGTGTGGAGCGGTTCGATTGAGGAGCCCCGTCAAGCTCTCCCCTGCCCGCTTCCGTTAATCGACCGCCCTTCGTCATTGGTCGGTCAACTGAAAGATTGAAGCACCTACTTAAAGAGTAACGAGGGTTTTTCTCGTGAGGCAGAGTGCACTTCGGGCTCCTTGCGCTAGCCTCCTTGTCCCACCATAGCATGCCCACAACTTGGCAGCTGAGTTATTTCAACCTTCCCCTATAGTATCAAAAGTTTACGCCGACAAATCAACAGACGAGGGGGCATTCTTCCAAGTACGTTGTGATTCTTAAACCTTCCCCACACGTTTCTACTGACCGGGGTTTACAAGTTGACCTAGTCCGCTAACTCCTTCTCCCTCGAAAAGGCAGCCCTTGGATTGTATTACCTACAGTACATGACGGTGGGCGGGTATTTCTACGCCAGACCCT
>JAKBKR010000218.1 GCA_021832495.1 bacterium
TGGAGCCCCGCTTACCTCGGAATCCTATTGTCCAATATGCCAGTTGGAGTGGGTCCGGGAAGGAGCTGAAACGGCACCGGACGCAATCGAGACACCTCCACCGACCGCTGAGGAGAATCCATCTGGTATGCCAGAACCTCAGGCTCCCCCTGCTGCAGAAGAGGGCTCGCTTACCCAGTGCCCGCAATGTGGTGGTCCTCTTGATGCGCAAAATGGATGTGCTGCTTGTGGGGTGATCTGGGAGCGCGGGCCTCAAGCGGATTCTGAGATTCCTTCAGAGTCCCCTCCAGAACTTCCCGCAGCCCCCGAACCTTCCTCTCCGACGGAAGATGACTCCCCACCGCCACTGCCGATACCCCCTCCTCCGGAAGCCCCCGCAGCCCCTAACCAAGAGCCTGAGGCGCCCACGCTATTCCTAGGCAAGGTGTGTCTGGTCTGTGGCGGCCCCCTCGAGGGGGACTACTGCGCGACCTGTGATATGCACTGGGAGAGTGGAGGCCCCCGGTGAACTTCCGGTTCTCCTTGGCGGTTCAGGTGGCAACCTTTCCTCAGGCAACCTCTCCGTCTGAACTGGCATGGGACCAAAAGGTTTGAGTATTCGCGGGGACATCATAAGGGGTGACAGGAAAGGGGTGCATGGCGATTGACAAGGCTGTTCGGTTCGAGGTGCCCTTGTCCTCCATCACAGACTCTCAGCGGAGATTCTTCGAAGTAACTTTCACAGTCCTCGTACTGACCTTTGCAACGTCCTCCTTTGCATTGGGGGCGGTCATGACCCCACCGTCGGCTTTGTCTAACCCGTCGGCCATCGGAACAGAACATCCGAAGGCTTCCGTGCTGAAAGAAACCCTCCCTACATCGGGGAGGGACACACTTCCGTTGGGGCCGCATTCTCGGGCCAAAGCGGACCTGGCGGCCCCTCTTTCCACCGGGACGTGGGGCGACCAGACCCTACATACGGTGATTCCCTTCACTTCCTCGAATCCGTACTACTTCCAGGAAGGGGCCACATTCAGCCAGTTTGATGGAGATAGTCAGACGTACTCTAGCTGGTACTTCAATGTCACGCTTGTCACTAGCCCCTATGCCACAGGTTACGAGTTCAATAGCCTTAGCAACACCGGAGACTGGTACCAGGTCCTGGTCGGCTACAAATGGCCTGGCTGCAGCTCTGGTTTTGAGATGTTGTACTCGTCCTGGAACGATACCGGATCGAATTCGGGGGGAACCTACTGCGACTCGAGGGTTACCCTGACTGGGGGCAACAAAGTCGCCCTCGACACGTTCGTTGACGCAACAGGGTCATACTGCAACCCCGGTCAGGTCGGGCTTGAGGTCTTCAATTGGAACACGAGCGGGTCGTCCACCGACTGCGTTAATCAACCGGATCCTGGCTCCTCGCCAACTACGAACTACTTTGTCACGCTGGGAACATCCGCCAACTCGAACGGGTACTTCAGCGGTCCAATGACCGAGGTCGTAGATACCACCGCTTCCGCTTGTAACGTATACAACAGCATGCCGAGCGTGACGTACAAGTGGACGAGCGACCCTTCAGAACTCTATGTCTCAGAATACATCCCGTGGTCCGATGAGTTCCAATCGGGCGGTTCGCTTTGCTACTCTTACGCCGCTCCCGTAGTCACTCAGCCGACCAGTTACCATAGTTCCATCTACACCGAAACCGATCCCTCAGGATCCTTCGGAAATCACTGGGTAGCATCCACGAATGTCTCGACCTTGGGAGACGCTTGGACGCTCAAGACCGACTCTCCCCCCACCTCTCCCGCGACCACCTCCATCACGGCCAGCCGGACATCTTCCGACTTGACTCAGAGCATTACGTTGACCCCTTCGACATTAGGGGGTACCTCGCCCTACACTTACTATTGGTATGTGAACGGTGTGTTCGACGTCTCCACTTCCGGGAGTTTGGTCTACCTCCCACCCTCTACTGGAAGCTATTCGGCACTTGCTTACACTCAGAGCAACGGGGGAAACATGTATGGGCCCTCCCAGGCGGTCACCTTCACGGTCTATTCGGACCCGTCCGTAGGCTCCCCAACCGCCAGTTTGAATTCCGGAAAGATCGACGTGGGTCAGAGCGTTACCTTCACTAGCGCCGCACCGACCGGCGGTTTAGGGCCTTACACGTACTCGTGGACCGCATTGCCCTCGGGTTGCGTAAGTTCCGGGGCCAGCACAGACAATTGCAACCCTACCGGAGCCGGGTCTTTTGCCATAACAGTAAAGGTGACGGATGCGAATGGGTATCCTGTCTCGGGAACGCTCAGCCCATACGTCGTTTATCCGGATCCCTGGGTGTCACCTCCGATTGCCAACCGGACTTCGTTGGACGTGGGCCAAAGCGTAACCTTCACCACCACGGCTCACGGCGGTCCGGGGACCTACACATATTATTGGACCCAATCCGCGAACAACCTGGGTTGCACTCTCGTCAATGCCATATCGATCCAATGCGTTCCGACCTCTTCCGGGAACTTCAGTGTCACGGTGTACGTGGTGGACGGAAACTCATACACCTCTGTCGTGAACAGCTCGGCCACCGACCGTGTCTACGCGGACCCCACGGTATCTACCCCTAGCCCCACACGCTCTCAAGGGGATGTGGGGCAATCGGTGAACTTTTCGACCACCGCTTCCCTTGGTGACGGGGTATACTCTTACTACACATGGACGGTCTCCCCTGCGACCGGCCTGGGATGCATTGCTTCAACGACCTCTGTCCTGAAGTGCAACCCGGTTGCGGTCGGGAACTACTCGGTCTCTGTGACCGTGACCGACAGCAACGGTTTCACCTCGACAACTGCGACGTTCGCTTCGTACCGGGCCTACTCAGACCCTTCGGTATCCTCGATTTCGTCCACTCCCACCAGTGGAGGCATCGACGCCGGTCAGACCGTGACGTTTGCGAGCGCCATTCCTGCCGGAGGGCTTGCCCCGTACGCTTACTCGTGGACCTCGCTCCCCACGGGCTGTGCGAACTCGGGAGCTAGCTCCGATAACTGCGTCCCCACCAATCCTGGATCTTACACCGTGACCCTTCGCCTCACAGATTCGAACGGGTACTCGACTTCCGTCACCATCTCCTCCTACGTAGTCGATGCGGATCCCTGGGTTAGTGTTCCAGTCGCCAACCGCACCACTCTGGATGTCGGGCAGAGCATCGCATTCACGACGTCCGCTCACGGTGGTCCTGGCACCTATTCCTACCACTGGACGCAATCAGGGGTTGCGCTTGGATGCGCACTTGCCAACGCCCCCACCATCGATTGCGTCCCCACTGCCGCCGGGAATTTCACCGTCATGGTGTACGTTGTGGATGGGAACTCGTACACTTCCGCCTCCAATACATCATCGAATCTTCGAGTGTACTCAGATCCAGTGGTCACTATCCCGTCCCCGACCCGTACCCAAGGAGACATCAACCAACCGGTGAACTTTTCGACCGTGGCTTCTCTCGGCACCGGGACATACACATCCTACGCATGGACGGTTTCTCCCGCAACCGGGTTGGGATGCACTTCTTCTACGACCCTCATTCTTCGATGCGTACCCACCACTTCCGGTAACTACACGGTTTCGGTTACCGTCACCGACAGTAATGGCTTTGTATCTGCCCCCGCCTCGTCCGTGTACCGAGTATACACCGATCCCGCCGTGTCCTCGATTTCGGCCGTGCCCCCTAGTGGCCAGATCGATCTGGGACAGACCGCTAACTTCACCAGTGCCTCTCCTACCGGTGGGGCGTCTCCGTATTCCTATTCTTGGCTGAGCCTGCCGACCGGATGTTCGGATTCCCACAAGGCCTTCGACCTTTGTACGCCCACTTCGAGCGGATCGTTCACTGTGCAGCTCCAGGTCACGGATGCCAATGGTTATCCCACTACGGTTTTCGCTTCCTATACCGTAGACGGAGACCCCTACGTTTTTGCGTTGGTGGCCAATAGGACTAACGTAGATGTCGGCCAGACCGTCATATTCAACGCCACTGCATCAGGAGGTTCGGGCAGCTACGCCACGTTTGTCTGGTCATGGTCCTCGGCTAAGTTTGGGTGTACCGCCACAACTTCTCCGACCCTCTATTGCACCCCTACAACCCCGGGATCGGCTTACACGGTCAGCGTGACCGTAACGGATTCCAATGGGTTCACATCGAACCCACTGTCCTCCGCCCCGTACACCGTTTTATCTGATCCTATAGTGAGCCCGCCGGGTGCGAACCGCACTTCGACCGACGTCGGGCAACCCGTGACCTTTTCCACGGTAGCATCCGGTGGAGACTCTCCGTACCTGACCTACTTGTGGACCTCATCGTCCCCCTCCTTTGCCTGCGGGGCCTCTTCCACCTCGTCGATCACATGTAATGGGGGCACCCCT
>JAKBKR010000219.1 GCA_021832495.1 bacterium
GAGCGGAAGAGGGAGGGGCCTGGAGCTTGATGAGTGAGCGAGCTACGGCGAGAGAGCCATCATGATCCACCGAGCGTAGCGAGGGAAGGCCCCGACCGTGCCTTGATGAGTCCCGCCGAGGTCAAGGGAAATGTTCGCCGCGCAACACGAGGACGCACAGCCGAGAGACGGGAGGGGAAGAGGTAGGACGGAGGAGGGAGGACAGGATGGTTCCACAGGTCATAGAGCCGCTCATGGCCTCCTACAGGGGGGTCAGAGGTGTACCGATAATTTTGCGAACCCGCAACCACAACACCCCCTTAATTACCACCTGCCCTGTTGCCAACTCATGGCGCGTAGCCGAACGGATAAGGTGGATCTGGCGATATTGGGTGGAGGGGCCGCGGCGTTTGCCGCGGCCATCCGGGCCGATGAGCTCGGCTTCCGGTCGGTGATAATCAATAGTGGCCTCCCGATGGGAGGAACGTGCGTCAACGTGGGCTGCATTCCCTCAAAATTCCTCCTAGAGGCCGGGAACGAGTACTTTTACCGTCAGAGCCCCCAGTTCGCGTGCAACCTGCCCGGCGCCGTCCGCTGTGACTTCACCGAGGCGATCGCCAACAAGGACCAGATGGTCCACCAGCTTCGGAAGGAAAACTACCTAGATGTATTGAATGGAAGGAGGGTCGAATATATTGAGGTTAAGGGGACGCTACTTCCCGGAAGGAGGGTGAAGGCGAATGGACGGGTGCTCGAGGCCCGGCACGTGCTCATAGCGACCGGGGCTTCCCCAAAGATACCCCCTATCGAGGGGCTAGCAGGGATCGGATACCTCACGAACCGGACGCTCATGCAACGGAAAGAACTCCCCCGGGAACTCCTCGTCCTCGGCGGGGGTCCCCTGGGTCTTGAGTTCGCCCAAATGTACGCCCATTTCGGGAGCACGGTCACGATCCTTGAATCGGCTCCCCGAATCCTTCCGAGGGCAGAGCCAGAGGTTTCGGAGGAGATTGCCCACTGTCTCAAGTCCGAAGGTGTCACGATCCATGCCGGCGCCCGTGTGGCGCGAGTGCACAGAATGGGTGGACGGGTAGCGTGCGACCTTGTCAACGAGAAGGGGACGGTCCCGTGTGAAGCCGAGGATATTCTGGTGGCGACAGGGATTGGTCCCAACAGCACGGGGATTGGCCTGGAGGAGGCAGGGGTCGAACTCATGGCTGGGGGGTACATCAAGACGGATGCCCACCTCCAGACCTCGGTTCCGGGCGTCTGGGCTGCGGGTGACGTCGCCGGAAAGCTGGCTCTCGAGACCGTTGCCGCCAAGGAGGGCGCCGTCGTGGCAATGAATGCTTTGAAGGGTGAAAGTCGGACGATTGACTACGATCTTGTTCCCAGCGCTGTCTTCACGAACCCGCAGGTAGCTTCCGTGGGTTTGACCGATGCGGAGGCCGCCCAACGGGGGTACCCGTGCGAATGCCGGGTGATTGATATGAAACGGGTTCCCAAGGCCCTTACCGTGGGGGACACCCGGGGTGTGCTCAAGATGGTGGCGGATGCGAAGACCCGCCGAATACTGGGCGTGCACATTGTGTCTCCCATCGCTGCCGACATGATCCACTCCGCCGCATATGCGCTGCGGGGACGGCTGACGATCGAAGACATCATTGACACCGTCCATGCCTTCCCCACCTTCTCCGAGGCTCTCAAGATCGCGGCGGAATCCTTTCACCACGACATGAGCAGGATGTCGTGCTGTATCGAGTGACCACGTCGCGGGGGGAGGCCCGGACCAAGTGATAGCGGCCAAGACCGAGGGATGGCTGAAACGCAAGCAGGGCGCTCGACCACCCTCCGTTTACCCCCCAGTGCTCTTCTCGTTCTCCGGTGGTGCATCGTTTGTATCCTTCTCATGGGCGTCCTTGCCGCCCTTTGACTCATCTTTTGTGGTCACGGCAGGAGATGTGGAACCGCGCTTCCTCCACATTAGGAACGTCACCGCGATGACAACAGCTGCCACGATTCCCCCCACGAGAACGTATCCATCATATCCGGGGAGACCAAGGAAGGTGTTGTGAGGCGGAACGGTACCACCGCCTCCGCCCGAGGCCGGAACGATGTTGACGAGAACAGTGTGCGTCTGGTGATCTCCAATCTGGTCATGGACGCTCACCGTCACAGAGTACTTGCCTGATTGGGTCGGGGTGCATGTTAGGACGGCAATATCCGCGCTCGTGCAACCTGGTGGAAGGCCCGAGTAACTGTAGGTGAAGGTCCCGTAACCCCCAGCAGGGCGGAAGAGGGCAGTCTTGTTGATGGCGCTGCCGTTGAATGTCTCGTTGGTGTTCACCATGATGGTGAGTTGCTTGCCCACGGGAGTGCTGGCGGGGATGACCACGTTGAAGTCGAAGATCACGTGAATGCTCGCGGTTGCGTTCACAGTGACGTTGTTCTGATCCCGAACATGGACTGTGATGTTGTAGTTGTCGGCCTGAGTGGGTAGGCATCCGACAGCCGGTTTGTCCTCGGAAACGCATCCCGGAGGGAACCCGGACCATGTGTAGTTGTACGGACTCGCACCGCCTGTCACGTTCGCAACGAACGCGACCGTCTGGCCCAGGAGAGGAGTAAGACTGGACACGGTGAGCGTCGTCTGCAATGAGGGCCCAACAACGAGTGTCGGCGACGTTGCAGTCGCACTCTCTCCTTCAGAATTTCTTACTCGCACAGAGATGTTGAACGAACCGTTGCTCGTCGGGCTACAGGTCACCACGGAACTGTTGGTGAATATGCAGCCGGCGCTCGGGCTCGATTCAGAATAGTTGAACGAGTACGGACCCCCCCAGGAGCCGCCCGAGACATTGGCTCGGAACGCCACGCTTACGCCTACGTCGGTCGCCGGGCGTGAGGCAGAAAGGCCAACCGACAATGGCGGGAGAGAGAACGATGCCACGTCCCCCGTCTGCGGTGGAGTCCACATCGACCTGTTGTAGGAGATGTAGACGTAACCATTCGCGTCGTCGAAAGTAACTCCATCCGCACCCCCAAAAGATCCCCACGGAGAATTCGGAAAAGTTTCGAGCACGGTGTTCGTCTTTCCGTCGATCACAGCGACTTCACAAATACATGGATTGGTGCTGAAGTTAAATGTGAGCGTGATGACGAAATCCGCATTGGAGTCCACCGCAAGAGCCCTGCTCTCTTGTCCCCCGGCGTGTATCATGCCCACAACCGTGTTAGAGGAGCCGTTGATCACGGTGATAACCGACGTTTTCGGACCTTGCGGGTCGTATGGATAAGAATAAGCTGCCACATAGATGTCGCCGTTTGACGAGTCGAATACCGCCGTCGCTACTGGCACGCTTGTTGGGATAGAGGCGACTATATCCTGCGTACTCGGATCAATCGCGTTGACGAACCGATAGTCCAATGGAGCCTCGTAAAAATATCCGTTGGCACTGTCAAAGACCAATCCGCTGGACGTCGACCCGGTACTGTTTGCGACGGTGCCTAACAACTGATTATCGGCGCCGTCGATGATCCTAATCCCGTTCCCGTCCTCCACCCAGATCGCGTCGGTCGCGTCATCTACCGCCATCGTTCCCGGGGGGGAACAGACGTAGCCGCAACCGGGGGAGATCGGTCCTATCGTGGCAGCGACCGTGTCATTCGAGGCGTAAATCGCCGTTACGTTGGGATTCGTTGAGACAGACACATAGACGATATTGTTGGCACTGTCGAAGACCGCGTAAGACTGCCACCAGATGCCCGAATAGAAGTGGGGCCACACTGGCCCAAGAGGCACTGAAGTGACGGCATGGGTCGTACCGTTGATGTCCGAGACGTTGTCAGAACCGATGTTGACAACAAAAATGTTTCCGTTAATCGGGTCGAATACCTCTGCACCCGGCGAGAATCCTACGTTATATTCGTCTATGAGCCCTTGAGGTTGCGGACCCAGGGAGGTCGTTGCCTGTCGCATTGAGTGGCCGCCCGCAGGAATCGTAATCTTGGCCGTCAAACTGTTCGGGTGCACTCCAGCGGCCTGGGACCCCGTGATGAACGATGCGGCAGGGACCAGAAGCACCACAACCAACCCCAGAACGATAGCGAATCTCATTCCGAACCGAGAGCCTGTTCCCCCGCCCATCATCCCTTGGAGCTAGGCATTCAAGGTTATTTAACGTGGACTTTTCGCACAAACCCGGTAGCCATATAGGTTCAAGCAAGGCGAGGGACGAACGAGACGGTGTTCAGAGGACCTTCGGTTTGGCCGTCTACCTCTTCTCCCGGTTCTCGATCTCGGCGAGCTCGTCGAGCTTCTTCTGGATCACGGGGAGCTCGTCGGTGATGGTCTTGTGGATCATCGACACCACCTTGTCGGTGAAGAGACGCTTGTCCCCCAGGA
>JAKBKR010000220.1 GCA_021832495.1 bacterium
TGCACCGGACTTCGCAGGAGGACCTTCTCGGCCAGATGGAGAAGGCTATCTACCAGGCCCTGGACCAGTTCGATGGCGCCTTGGACATCTACAAATCAGCGCAGGATCACCAGATGCCCATCCGGGACTTCGTGCCTGCCCTTGAGGGTGCCGGGGTTCCCCACCGGCATGTCATGACCATGGCGGAGGAGCTCCCTGCGTACTTCGGATCCACCCTCTGGGGAACCGAGTCAAAATGGGATCTCTACCAAGCCGCGACCTCGGTGCTCAGTCACAACGTGAACGTGAATCCCGAGAGGGAGCGGATGCTGGAACGCGCCGCGGCCCGGGCCCTCCTCTTGGAGGGCGCCGTGGAGGGCAGGGAGGAGGAGGGCCCTGCCTGACCTGCGTGTGAAAAAGAGGGTCGAGACCCTAATCCTTGACTCGGGCTCGTGCCCGTATCGAGAGCCCTTTGGTTCCGCATATCTTGAACACTTGGAGCCAACTAATCTTGCCGTCCCTGACTTGAAGGCGAAGAAGACCCTCCAAGGATCCCTCATCATGGCCCCACCCGTACGTGGCAAGAATGTCGGTATCTGTTTGGAAGAGGTGGGTGTCAATCAGTAACTCCTGAGTGGGAGGGTGAGACCGAAGGGCCTCAACAATCTCCTTGCGCCCATCAAGGCGGGAGTTGTCA
The DNA here is from genome assembly GCA_021832495.1 of bacterium. Classification (GTDB taxonomy): domain Archaea; phylum Thermoplasmatota; class Thermoplasmata; order Lutacidiplasmatales; family UBA184; genus JAJYEA01. The sequence continues at coordinate 677 of JAKBKR010000220.1, forward strand.
ATTCCATAGAACGCCATTTCACCATCGATAGCGAAAAGGTCTCCGAGCTTCTCAGGATCCTCCCCAACGACAATCGCGTTGTGGCGAACCTGATACAACAACAGCAAATCGCTAGGGGACTCCCACCGTGGCGGTGGCCCTCTGTTGTCAGACCAATCTGCTGGGAAGGGGATTGGTTTCAGGTCACCGTACTCCTCAGCGAGGGCTTGCCCCTGCCTTTCAAGTCGCCGTATCAGGCGATCATGCCGTTTGTCAGCGGGCAAGTGCTCACGAATGGTTGTTCTGACTCGCTTGAGTTCCTGGGCGACCCTTCGCGAGTCAATGACCGACCCGAGGTGGTAGATTTCTAGGGTAGACGGGTCTATGCATCGAATCATCCTTCCATGATCCTCGTCATACTTGGGGTGTGGGTTGATTCTCCCCCAATCAGACAGTCCTTCTCCAGGGTGTTCGCGAACGTACTTCTCTACTGCTTCGAAGATGTGAGTGAAGCCGTTCCGCACAGCCCTGTCGTGAAATGGGCTGTTCTTGGCAACGCCGCAGAGTCGACTCAAGCGCACTGCGCGCCCTCTTCTCGCACGTTCGGTTTCAAGCGTTTCGCCCAACTTCCTTCTGGGTTTCCTCTCTATTGTCCAAAACAGGTCTGAGAGCTGCGCAATGAAGGAAAGGAAAGCTTGAGCCGACACCCAAAGTCGTACCTCCGTTCTGTGAAGTTCGTTGTCGTTGCGGGTCTGGCCATAACGCAAGGTGTCGTTTGCCACCACCATTTCCTCGAAGGAGTAGAGGGCCAGCTCAATCTGTCGCTTGGCAATCAACATCATGTGCCAGTCATGGATGTCGTTCTCGGTCCATTGCTCTGGGTGCTTTCGTTTGCTCGGCATGTTCCCGTGATGGGTATTCGAGTAATGGCTCTTTTCTGACCCGCGTTCGAGAGGGACCTTGATGTCGGTACCCCCTGAGACGGTTCCTTCTACACTGCGTCCTGTCAGGACCTTTCGAGTTCGGCGAGACTAGGCAACCGTCCCGGGAACACCGATTTGCGGAAGTAGACGTGCGCCCCATCAGGCGGCTCCACGTACGGTTTGTCTGCCCTATCAGCCCGCCGGAAGGGGTAGTATTCGCTTACCGGAATGATCCAAGCTACCGTGTCATCGGTGCCCGTGACCACGTAGTCCTTGACGGGACGCCGATACGTCTGCAAGCCCATATGGACCTCGACAGCATCTGGGATGTTGAACGTGACATTGGTGGGAGTCACTTGCGCGATCCCCACGACCTCGTTCTGGTGGAGAGCCTGAGCCACCAAGTCGGCGTGCCGATGCATGTCGACCACTTGGACAGTGCCGTCGGGGCGCGCCAGGAATGCAATCGCTCGCTGAGAGCGCCGGAGCTTTGCGAGGTCCTCCCGGGTGCACCCCAGGATCTTGGCAACACCCCTGGGCAGAGTCAGATAGTTCGACGTCGGGCACGTGGCCCAAAGTACAACCCAGCCAGAAGTAGTCTTGGAATCCTTCTCTGCTGCCGGTGAGTGTTTGGCACCTCCCATGTGAGGTCGACGTTCAAGAAGGGGGATAAGGCTGACTGGGTTTCGGAGGGATGAACGGTGGGTTGGACGACAGAGGCGTCTGATTGGTCACGACACACCTCTCCCGCTTGGGAACTTGAGCGGCTCTGCTTTGTGCTCTTTGTTCCCTGTTGTCTGCATCTGTGCCAGACCTACTCCACTGGCCCTTCCCGTCCCGGTTCTCGGCCCTGAGTCCTTGATGTTCTGATAGTGAACATTTCCCTTGACAGACGAGTGGTGGTAAACTCTATCTATGTGGAACTCTTCACTATAATTAATGCGTGGGCTGGGAAGAAGACTGGTGTTAACGAGTGTTCTATCGATGGTAACAGTTTTGCTCCTCGTAGCCCCACCAGCCTTGGTTAGTAAGGGGTCAGTTGTAACATCCTTAGGTGTGCGTCCGGACATCAAAGAAACAGCTCCTGCGGAATCAGCCATCAAGTCATCGTCAGCCCTCCAGGCCCTCACAAAGAACACACCAACCCCTGCCCTCTCCATCAGTTCCTTCACCGCCTCCCCAAACCCTGTTACAATTAACAGTGCCACCACTCTTTCTGTGAGCGTTTCTGGTGGCACTTCCCCCTACAGCTTCACTTACACTGGCTTGCCATATGGCTGTGTCACCTCAGATGCTTCAAGCTTGTCCTGTACGCCCACTTCAACTGGTGCGTTCACCGTGAATGTCTATGTGACGGATTCATCGTCCCCACAACAGTCTGCGACCTCCTCCCTCTCTCTGGTGGTGAACTCTACAGGGTCCTCCCAACTAGTGGTCAACTCGTTCACCGCCTCTGTCAATCCCTTGTCAGTCAACACGGCGACGATTCTCTCGGTGAGCGTCACGGGAGGCACCACTCCTTACTCGTATGCCTATTCTGGTCTGCCTCTAGGGTGTGCATCATCTGACACTGCTTCGCTCTCCTGCACCCCCACTACGACCGGTGCGTATACGGTGACCGTGACAGTCTCCGACAGTTCGAGTCCGGCCCAGACCACAACCGCCTCCCTCTCCCTTACTGTGAACGGTGCTACCACGTATAACGTGGCATTTTCCGAGACGGGTCTACCGGCTGGGACATCGTGGTCTACGACATTGAACGGTCAGACCCTTTCCTCGACTACAGCAACCAACACTTTCACCGAAATAAACGGCACCTACCATTACACCGTGGACACAATCACCGGTTATGCCGCCTCTCCCTCTACGGGTAATCTGACCGTAAAGGGAGCCCCTATCACAGTGTTCGTTCTTTTCGCCAAGGTGAGCACCTACTCAGTGATCTTCACTGAAAGAGGCCTCCCCTCTGCGACATCTTGGTCTGTAACGGTCAACGGGAGCACAGTGGCCGGGAAGGGGAATCTCGTCTTCATTGAGCCTAACGGTACTTACCCATTCTCGGTGGGGGCAGTTCCAGGTTACACGATCTCACCCGGGTCTGGAAACGTTACCGTGAACGGGGCGGCCGTCAATGCGTCTATCACATTTGCCCTGGTGCAGTATTCTGTCGTTTTTACTGAGGTGGGCCTGCCCTCGGGCATTGGCTGGTCAGTGTCAATGAACGGAACAACGGATAGTTCCACTGCGACCGTGATCACTTTCCAAGAGGCAAACGGCAACTACACATTCAAGCTCGGGAGTGTGAGCGGATACACCGGTGCTCCTTCGTCGGGGTCTGTGAAGGTAAATGGTGCGGCGACCTCAGAGTCAATAACTTTCACCAGTTCCTCCTCACCGGGGAACACCAATCAGACCACCGGATTCCTCGGACTTCCCGGGTACGATGGATACTTCCTTCTGATCGTGATTGCCACCGTGGCCGTAGCCGTTGTGGTGTTCGCACTCACGCGCAAAAAGAAAGCTGGGGCCGCCCCTCCGCCCCCTCCGAGGCAGTAGGAGCACCTGAGAAAACCGAGGCCGAGGAGTACCCCTCCCAGCGGCGACCATGTTGCCGCCCCTCCAACCGGATGCTCCTGTGACGGTTCGCGCGGCGGCCCTATCTCGCCGCTCCGCACCCCCCGTTGGGGGGCACTCGGGGCACGCCCCTCGCTTGCTCCGCTTGAGGGGCCGCCGTGCTCCCTTCGCACACGATCATCCCTCTTGCACGTGCTTGCAGAAGGAGTGGGGGCCGATCCCGCTCCT
>JAKBKR010000221.1 GCA_021832495.1 bacterium
GGATTGGGAGCGAAGTGCGCCACGAGGCGGTGCGAGCCAAAGCAGCTCCCTCGACCAGTGCATGTATGGACCATCCAATGCTTTCAAGATCCTAGGAGCGGAACCGTGAGGTACGGTGACGAAGAGCTCCCTTCGCCCTTCCCGGACGAACGCTTCAAAGGCAAAGGGCTGTCCGATGGCGTGCAACACCCGCGTTATGTTCGAGACCTGACCTTCGGTCTCTCGGGGGTCCAACCGGCGAGGGTAATTTGGGGGATGGAATCGAAAAGACTCGGTTTCCATCGATACCGTACTTCCCGAAAACATGGGGTTCCTCCTGTCCAAGAGGTTTAAACGGTGACGCGCTACGCCCGTTGGCTTAGCGATGGGGTCGATAGAAGAAGAGATCGAACGCCTAGAGGAGGAGATCCGGAAGACTCCCCACAACAAAGCCACCGAGGGCCACATCGGTAAGCTACGGGCCAAGATCGCATCTCTCCGGATCGAGCGGGAGAAGCGATCGAAGGGGGGGGGCGGCGGCTTGGGCTACGCCGTACGCAAGAGCGGCCACGCCACGGTCGCCCTCGTGGGATACCCTTCGGTGGGAAAATCGACACTGCTCACACGCCTCACAGGAGCCGAGAGCCAGGCTGCGGCGTATGAATTCACCACGACCACCATCATTCCCGGCATGCTTACTTGGCGAGGGGCGAACATACAGATCCTCGACATGCCGGGATTAGTGGCGGGGGCCGCGCAAGGCCGGGGTCGGGGCCGGGAAGTAATCTCGGTCGCACGCTCGTCCGACCTCCTCCTGTTTGTCATCGACGGACAGCACCTGGAACCTCGGGGATTGATCCGGGAACTGGAGAACGCGGCGATCCGCGTGGACCGTTCCCCTCCAAACCTTTCCATTACGAAGGCGGAGCGAGGGGGCGTCCAAGTCGAGACGACGGTAAAATTGACGCGCGTGACCCCGAAACTGGTCACCGACATAGCCCGGGAGTTCGGGATTCACAACGCCCTCATCGTGCTGCGTCAGGATGTGACGATTGACGAGGTCATCGATGCGCTTGCGGGGAATAGAGTCTACATCCCTTCCGTTTGGGTTGTCAACAAGGCGGACCTATTGGATGCGAACACCCGGCGCAAGATCCTGGAACGGCTGCCGCAACTTCGGGTGCACTTCATCTCGGCAACCACAGGGGAGGGAGTGGAAGAACTCAAGGATGCCATCGGTCATGCCCTCGCCTTCATCCGGATCTACATGAAGCCGCAAGGAAAGCCGGCGGACCGAGACGAACCGTTGATCCTTCGGAGGGGAGCCACCGTGCGAGAGCTCCTGCAGCATGTACCCGCGAGCTTGTCCGGGTCCTTCAGTGCCGCGCTGGTTTGGGGAAGGAGCGCCAAATTCCCTGGGCAGCGTGTATCGCGCGAGCACAAGCTTGAAGACCAAGACGTCGTCACAATCCTTCCTGTGCGGGGTCGAAACCCGTCTACCCGGATTCCGGCATGAGATCGAGAACCTTCAGCACCGGACCCGAATCCGTGCGTTTGAATGTCTTTTCTTCGAAGAGGGTGACTAGGATCTCGGCGACAACATGGACGGTGGCCTCGAAAAGGTGTCCTCCCACGACGTCGTGGGAACGGTTTGCGAGAGCGGCATGGAGATGGAAATGCGGCTCGCCATTACGGTTCGCAATGCTCCCTTGGAGCGAGACCAGTTCGTGAGGGCCCTCGTACGTGCGTTCGTCGTAGCGGTCGCCAATGAAATACCCGACGCGGCTTCCCCGGAGCATGCCAACGCCCGAGGTCACGAACCCTGCAAGGACCTTCTCCTCCTTGGCGATCTGAGCAAGCGAACTCATGAGGTCCTCCCCTCCTTCGAGCTTGATGGCAAGGAGCTGACCCTTACGGTACTTCTGCATTACGGCTAAGGTTCTCGAAGTTCGGCCACTATAAAGGCGTGCCTCCTATAGTAAGGGTCCAAAGGACTCGGCTCTCCGACGCGGAGAGTCCGCTGCAGCTCCGCGAGGCACTGATGCAAGTGTTCTTGGGCGCTTCTCTCGCGTCCCAAGCTCGCGAGCTTTAACACCATCATGAGACGACCACCCGTTCGTAGGAAACGGGTCACATGCTCGGTGGCGATACGTACCTGGTCCGGTTGTGGGATGTCCATGTAGATGATGTCGACCGGGGGTACCCATCCGAGATATGACCCACTTTCCCTGACGTCCTGTAGGAGCGGAACGATGTTGGGCCAGAGGGTGGCGGTACCAAGCAACTGGGCAAAGGCCCGCGGGCTCTTCTCGACGGCATACACAATACCCCTGGGACCCACGAGGTCGGCGATATGACTCGCCGTGGTTCCGGTGGCCGCCCCTAGATAGAGCACCATGTCATTGGGTTGCGGAGGGCGGGGTGGGGCCTTTCCCACGAGCGCTGCTGCCAGTTTCGACCGAGCAGGCTCGAACGATCTCCAAGAACATCCATTCCGGAAACGGAACCGCTCCCGCGGTGAAAGGGGAGATCGTGCACTCGTGCGCGTCCACAGGGTCGGTCGGCCACCTAGGGTCTCCCGGGCCAGCGGACCCGACCAATCCTCCAGAGGGTTACGCACTGCCGGAGCCTCCATGCTTACGCAAAAGCTCGCGCATCCGACGTTCCTTCCTGGCGATCAACCACGCCGTTCGGTCCTCATGCGAGACGAGGTCGGCACGAAGGGCCGGAACGGTCAACGAGGCGAGGCTCCGTGCAAAAGCACCGCGGGCGGAAGAGGGCAATCGCTCCATGCCCAGTGCGCGGTAGAGCACACCATGTTTCGGGGGGCGGCCAGGGGACCGACGGCGCGACCCGATCAACTGTACACGTGAAGCATTCAAGCCACGCAGCGAGGACAAACTTCCCGACTCGGACAGTAGTCGAGCCGTTGTACGGAACCCGATCAAGGCACAAGTGCAGGGAAGCAGCTTTTGTGTTTCCCGCTCGAGGTCGTGCTCCGTATCTCCGAGGGCCTGACGGATATCGTCTTGAAGTCGAACGGATCGTCGGTGCTGGCTGGCCGTAGGCGTGCCTGCAGTCGCCGAGCGTTCAAGACGAGTTGCATACTCCTCCTCTCTCCCAACCAGGCGCTCCAGCCGATCGCACTCCTCCGAAAGGAGGGCTATCTGTTCTTCCGGGCTCTCGAGCCTTCTTTGGAGCGAAAGCCGAGAGAGTGGGAGCAGGGATGCGGGAGGCAACGGGGAAAAATACCTTTCCCGTAGCTTACGCAACTTCGCATCGGGGATCCGAACGGTGCGGACCCGCAAGGATCGCGCAACGGATTGTGAGAGGGGATCACTCGCTGCCAGTTGCGTGGGAAGGGACCCTTCAAATTCCCTCCGGACCCAAATGACGAGCGACTCAGGAGCCTCTTCGGAGCGAACCATATCCAGAAGGAGCTCCCCACTCGGCAGTGCCCAGGAACCCTTCTCTTTAAGGTCCGGCCCCGTAAGGAGGACCTTTCGTCCTAAATGGATGAGATATGGCGTCTCCATGGTTCGGCGTCAGTCCAAGACTCTGGCGCAGTGTGCTGCGGCGATGCCTTCACTCTAGGACGGTTCGCAATACTTCTTCCGCTGAGTGACGGAGCTCTTGCACCGTTCCCTCGTTCACAAGCATGTGGTCAGCCAACGCCAGCGCATTTCCGATACCGAACTTGAGTTCCCGCCGGTCTCGCTCATAGAAAGCTTCGTGGCTCATGGCATCGTCCCCCCGTCCTCGCTTCAACAGCCGCTCGTACCGGGTGTCCGGAGATGAATGGACCCCAATCAATACAAGGTCTCCAAAGTTATGTCGGAAAAGGGAAAGCTCGTCATCCCCTCGGCATCCATCGATCAGGGTCTTCGTTTCGGTGACAAGAGGGATCACCCTCTTTGCCCATATCGAATGACCATGTTTCTCTCGCTCCTCGTTGGCAATGCGTCCGATGTTCTGATCATTCAGGGGAAGTCGGCGTCGCTGAGTTTCGGCGCGAACGAGGTCGCCCATCTTGATCACATGAAAGCCCAAGTCCTTGGCTACCGAGACAATCTCATCCTTGCCTGACCCGGGCATTCCCACGGTCACGACCAGCTTCATGCGCGCCCGGTCTCGATCTTGTGAGTACCCGCTTCAGAAACGTCAGCCTCGGTCGCCTGTTGGAGTCGGTCCGCGCGCATGTTGTCATTGTGCGCCTCGATATCGTAGGCCCTTGCCTTTTCCTCGTGGATGTCGTCATTGACCTTCTTGACGGAGGAGATAGCCATGTAGTGCGAAGCTTTGGAATCATAATAGGCGGCCTTTCTCTGGTACTTGACGACCTTCTCTTGGAGCTTCCGGATCTGAAGATGGATCTTGCTCT
>JAKBKR010000222.1 GCA_021832495.1 bacterium
AAGGAGACCCAACCCCAGCCAAGTGTAAAGGATGTCTCGTCTATGATTGGGGTGATTGTGAAGTTCTTGTCATTTCGCCAAGTTTGAGCTCCTCCTTGAAACATCGCCTCTTCGACAATAGGATTGTTCATTATTACAGTGTAATTGGATTTGTTCCCAGAGTAGTTACCAGAACCTGAGCCAACCCACCTCACGAAGGTGGACCCATATTCGGGGGTTTCACTCATGTTCACAAAGGTACCTGGAAGGTAGTAGGTCGAGGAAGGAGAGATCAGACCGAGACCTAGAGTGCTTGTCCAGAGCAGATACTCCACCTGAAATGACAGGTTGACCTGAGCCGAACGATTCACAGATATGTTGGTTAGGACATGTGAAGGAACAAATTCCTCTCCCGAAGGTACAGTGACAGTTGTTACTCCAAGACTGTAATTGCCAGTGGGCTCGTAGAAGGTCTTGTTTCCCGTGGAGTTCAGTACAGCCCCATTCAGGTATGCCGCCCACGGCACGCCGTATGCGATACCTGTGGCGTTTACCTGAACGGGGAAAGATGGATGATTAGTAACCACAACTGCCTTTGTCCAATTATACTGATCCGTGAAATCCGGGCCGCCGCCAAACTCACTGAAAGTGTCAACATAGTAGTAGTAAGTGCCTGAAGCGCTCAAGTCGAATGGGAAAGAGAAGTTGTAACTGTGTCCTGGTGCCACAATCATCTTTGGTGACACATACCAATGCTGGTAAGGGTTAGTGGTGACATTATTCGTCAAATAAAGGTCTACACTCGCCGTAATATTCCACCCTGTCGACGAGGGGTAATCGATTTGGACGAAGGCCGAATCTGTCTGGTTTGTTGCAAGTGTTGTGTTGCCAAAGGTCACGTCTCGAATCCAAGGTGTCCATCTTGTGAAGTTCTCATAACTTGTGGTCGAGGACGATGTGACCGTGTAAGTATCATCTCCCCAAAACTCAGTTTCGTTCAGTCCCACCCCAGGGTAATGATAGATTTCCATGACGTACTTTCCTGATGGAATCCCTTCCCATTCTGCTATACCATCCCACACTACCCATTCTTTCGGGAGGTTGCCCCTTGTGTAGTTGGATGCGTAGTATAACACTGCACTGGTGCCACCAGTGAGGTTTGAGGCCCACTGACCACCAATGTTGAAGACCCTCACTGCAAGGGCTGCGATGGAGAACTTGACGGCTACAGAAATGTTCTTCCCCACCACATTCACATCCACTGTGGATGGGGAAGGACTGTACCAGATGGTTGAGTTAGAAGGTGAGGAAAAGACGAAGTGATAGGTCCCGTTCTCAACTGGGATTGTGATGTTCATGGGAGCAATTGCTGAAAACATGTTGCCGTATAATGACACAGCCCACACTTCCCCTTTCGGTAACCCGCTTTCTGAGAACGTAGCGTTGTAGAATGTAGCGGGAGTTCCCCACGACCAAGTATCACCGATGCTGTCCACGAGCATTATGGTCGCGGTCCCAGGATTGTACGCCATCGCATAGGGCTGCCCCGTAGCTATCGGTGGCGTGCCTGCGATGGCTGTGACGTCAGTCCAGTTCCCATGCACGTACTTCCACGTATGATTTCCACCTCCACCTGAAACGCTACCACCAAACATGAGGGCGTAACCTCCGTTCGGGTCGTAGGCCCCTGACGGAGTCCCTGCTCGTGCAGGAGGAGAGGTGTTTGGTGTTTCCTGTCTCCATGCGGCTGCGGAATAGTTCCATGTGTCACCCTGAGGTCCTGTGAAGCAATTACCACCCCCAAAGAGTATGACCTTGCCTTCATTGACATCATAGAAATTGGCTGACCCGCACCTAGCGGGAGGTTGGGTGGCGGTGGTAATCTGGGTCCAAGTCCCGTTGGCAAAGGCCCAAGTCGAAGGACAGTTAGCCGTGTTGGTAGTGCAATACCCCAAAAAGGCCACCACGTAGTTGTCTGTAGCGTCCCAATCCATTGCCGCCACCGTGGCGGCTGGCATGGTCGAAGGGGTTTGTAATTGAGTCCATTTCCCCGCCGAATACACCCACGTCTGGTTGTTTGAACACGGGGCACCACAGGCGGAGTTGGTGCCTCCATACATGACAACCTCATGGCTCACTGGGTCATATGCCAACCCTTGCCCGTCATTCTGCGAAGTGGGGTTGCTTGTTGTGACCATGTGAATCCATTTTCCACCCTCGAAAGCGTAAGTCTGATTGGGTCCACTGTAGTCCAAGACGTAACCATCCTTGGCATCGTAGACCAGCGACCCACCACCCGTGGGAACAATTCCAACTATAGATGTCAAGTTGACCCATCCGAACTGCTTGGCCCGTACCCCGTTTGGTTCTACCGGTGCGCTTTGGTCTGTGCGTATTGACTTTAACAAGGATAGGTTTGAGTTGGAAGGTGTGAGAAGCTTCGTACCTGAGAGCAAGGGTGGTGCAGCAACCTGAGTTCCGGTGTGAGAACTGAGTATGGGCACAGCCGGCACGATGAGGACCAGCAGGATGCCCAGCACTAACGCATTCTTCAGCATGTCCAATCCACTACTCCTCCCTGAAACCAAGGCCATGTTTGCGCACATGCGGTTCAACTATATTTACGTTTTGCACAGATGGGTAAACGGTATATTAAAGTAAGGAGTGGCGGAAGTCGGGAGTATTCGGATGTGAAAATCGTCAACCTCATCTCCGGGATAATTATGCTTGCGCTGACCCTAAGCGCTTTGGGTGGTGCGGTGGTGATTGAGAACGAGAACTGCGCAACTACCCAAATCGCTTCAGACGTTACCGGGGCTCCTCTCTGTAGCACGACGCTTGAAGAGGCCATCGGCCTTGCGTTCCTCGGGTTCGTCTTCGGTGTCATTTCCTTCATCCTACTTTTCAGTGATAGTGAACCGAAAGTAAGACCACCCTCGCCGCCTTCCAGGGTCGCTCCCTTACCCTTACAAATCTGTCTCAAGTGCGGAACGCAACGTACGAGCGCTGCCCCGTTCTGCCCGTTTTGTGGAACGGCCTATCCGAGGAGAACACATTTGCCACCACCCCCTCCTCCTTCGAGGTAGGGGCGTCCCAAGTAGAGTAGGAGGCGGGGTTCCCCCCGCCGTCCCCTGCCCCAAACCGTGCGGCCGCGATTAGCGGAACACGGCTTTCTCGACCTCACCGGGATTTCTCCTTGAGGATGGCGTAGGGAAGCTCTCGCGAAGGGGGAGGAGGTCTGGCGGCACCGGCTCAGTCCATCTTGGCTCGGGCCAGAGGATCACGGGTGGCGACCTGACCAGTTCGCTTGACAGGCAGATCGCCCTGAGGTCATCATGCAGGTAGTGGCGCCGCCCGCAGTGGAGGGCGTCACACCTGATGCGGACACCGGGTCGGCAGTCCTTCCACTCGCAGACCCGACCAATGTACTTCCCTCGTGGGTTGGCAAGGAAGATGTCCGCCCCGCTCCCCAAGCTCCCGGTCTTCCCCTTGAGGCGCCGCCCAATGACAGCGAGAGGGGCGAGATCCGCGGTGTCTTCGACCGTGACCAGAAGATCTACGTCCTTCGGGTCAGGCTTCGTAGTGGTGATGGAGCCGACCAGGGCGACCCGGGTCACGCCTGCGACCCGCACGGCCTCTTGGGCGAAGGCCCCAGCAAGCTGGATGAGGGATGGGCGGAGTTTCTTCAGCCGAGGGTCGGCGACTTCCATCCTTCCTGCTTCCCTGGAGCGAGCTTCTCGAGTTTCCCCGTCCGGCCGAGCGACATCTGGGGCCGCCCCTGGTAGTCCTTGACCCAGCCCTCGACGATGCGCACCCTGTCCCCCAGCTCCACCAGGTCTACCTCTGCTCCCCAGAGGATGAAGGTGATCTCACCCGTCGGGTCCTTCAGCCTCCCGTTCCGGACCCTAGTCTTCCGACCCCCGCGGGTCTCGATCTCCCGCGCTGGCTGCAGCTCACTGACCGTGGCCTCGATGGTGGCCACCCGGGAGGGCCGCAGGTCTGAGATGAACATGGCCGGGGGCTTGCTCTCGGTCATGGGTCAGACCGTGACCTTCCAGCCCAGCGGTGTTGCCGGGCCGGTGGATCCCGTCTCCGAAGGGCGATAGTTCACCGCTCGTGCGAGCCACTTGACGAATCGTCCCGGGTCTGCGTCGTTCCGTCTCGAGAAGTCCTGGACGAGTTCTGGTTCACCGAAGGTCTTCAGGAGAATCCCTGTCCCAGTATCGCCACCTTCCACGATGAGGAGCCTCATAGACAGCTTCTGCGCTGACAACTGGTCCCGCGACCATGAGGCGAACCGGTTCATGTCCTTCACCGACCCCTTCCCGGTGGTGAGCGTGGCAGTG
>JAKBKR010000223.1 GCA_021832495.1 bacterium
CCTCACAACAATTGTAACATGGACTGCTTGCTACCGCCGATGTTACAGTTGCTCGGGAAAATGGTCTATCTGAAACTAACGGGGGCTTGTGACAGTCTGGCTCAGACTGTAACATGGAAAAGAAGGGCTCCCGGATGGCTTTTAAGTGACAGTGGTGTCCGTAGTGTAACATGAGGCCAGATTCTGAGTTGTTCCTGAGGGCTCTGTCGGGCCGTGATGGGGACTGGGATTACTGCGAAGCGTTGAGAGCCATCGACACACGGCCGAATCTGAAGAACACGCGCGCAATCTATCGCTACCTCAAGGACTGGGGTGCCCTGGGAAGGAACCTTCCCAGATGTCCGGATGATGGCGAGAAACCGCTGACGCATCCTCAGAGAAAGGCTTGGGAAGCGTGGAACCGGGAGCTGGTTGGCTGGCTTTCAAGGGGAGATGTCAAGCACGCTCTCAGGAGCCTCCGCACTCGAGCGCATCGCTTGGAATCTGTGCAGAATTGGAAGGTCGTCGGTGACAGGGTGACCTTTCTTTTTGACAGCTTGAAAAGAACCATGGGCAAGGGCTTCGGGGTGGCAGCTGTCGGTAAGACGCTTCACATTCTGCTTCCAGACCTTTGTGTGGTTTGGGACAACAAATGGGTCTTGGATAGACAACGTCCGGGCGGGGATTGGTACGACCAAGACGGTGCTGGGTACGTATGTTACTTGAAGAACCGTCAGCAGATTCTCAAACGACTGCGCAAGGACCTGCGGTCTCGGTACGGTTTGAAGACCGACCAGGAAGCTCTCCGATGGCTCTGGGACCATCGTAATGACTACTGCCCAAGCCAGAAGCCAAGAATCACGAAACTCCTCGATGAGATCAACTACTACGATGATGAAGATGAAGAGATTCGAAGTCTGCTGCTAACCCCTGCGAACGGTAGAGAGGCGGATGAGTGACATATGGTGAGCTCCACAGCACCCCTGACCCAGGAAGAGCTGACGCGCTTGTTGGCTTCGCTGGACACATTTCGACCGAGGGACGGTTACTACGAGCACCTGGACCCGGTCCGGGTGGTTCGATTCATGTTGATGACCGGGGTGCACCCTGAGGTCGTCGCCGATCGGGAGAAGAGCGGTCTCATGATGGACGGGCCCCGGCACTTGACCTGGAGGCGGCCGAAGACGAAACGGATGATGCGGGTGCCGGTGGATCCCGAGATTCAGCCCTGGGTGAAGGAGTTCGTGGAGACGCTCCCCCAGCGGACCCGGATGACGATCAACCGGCTGGTCCATGACGTGGGAGCCAACGCCGGGATGCCCGGGCTCACGCCTAGGACCCTCCGGCACTCGTTTCTGCGGATCCTGGCGGATAAGACCCACGACATCGACGATGTGATGAGGTATGGCGGGTGTTCCCTCACCGTGGCGGTCCGTTACGTGAGGACAGCAGATTCGGAGAGGGACAAGGCGTTCTTCGAGGGGGGGCTGTTGCCGAAGGGTTGATGGCGCGTTGGTGGCAGGGATGCATCCAAAGACCCCAGCGGGAACTGGCATGAGACCTGGCCAGCGAATCGTCGTGATCTCCGGTGGCACTGCATCCGGCAAGTCGGCGCTCGCCCGAGCCCTGATTCATGGTCTCGATGAGAGTTGGCACCTCCTCCAAGCTGACGACTTCATCGGCCCCGCCGACAAGGAGCGTGCGGGTCGAGGTCAGTGGGACCCCGACGGGCGAAAAATCTGCAGACGCATGCTCAACGAGGCTGCGGCTTCCTGGATCGAGCGCGTGAAGGTTTCCCTCGTGGTCGAAGGGTTCTTCAAGGAAGCCGGAGAGATTGATCTTCTTCTCGCCGCTGTAGGTGTGTCGGCCGAAGATGAGCGCGCACTCATCCTCCACCTCCTTGTGTCTGAGGGCGAAGCACGCCGACGTCGCTCGTACGAGGTCCCCCGCTCTGCTGAAGTCCACCCAAGGGCCATAACCTTCGACTCGGATGGAATGAGCCTCGTTCAGGCGGTCGAATGGGCCAGGGAGGTCATTCGTCCATGAGTGGCGTGAACGGCCTCCGACTCCAGCACGTCAATTTGGAGGTGCGTAACCTCCAGCGGGCTCGGCGTTTCCACGACCGTCTCCTACCGGTCTTGGGCTTCCGCCGCCTCCCGATTACCGACGCGGCATGGCTGGGGTACCGGAGGGGGCGAACGACCTTGTGGTTCACGGTCATCCGCCCGCACCGGACTAGGCTGGGGCGTCCGCACGTGCCCACTACGGGGACGACCGACCCAATCTCGAACCACCTCGGGTTCCGGGTCCCCAGGGCGACGCAGGTCGCCCAGATCGAGGATGCGATGCGGAAGCGCGGCATCGTACCTGTCTACGGGTTCAGTAAGGTGCCGACCGCAGGAAGGACGTGGTACGTTTCAGCCGCTTGGCGGGACCCAGACAACAACGTGTTTGAGGTGTACACGGTAAGTCGACGGAGGCCGGTACGATGATGGGAGGGCCCGCACTAATGCCCACAGAGGAGCTCGTTCGCCGCACACTTCACGAGAAGGGCGTTGAGATTCGCTACTTCGTAGATACAAAGACGGGAAACCCCAGCCTCCCCGACTTCTCCCTTCGTGTTGACGGTTGGAAGAAGAGTGACTCCAGGGCCTCGGCGGCGCTGTGCTTCCCTATCGCTCCACATGGAACCAGCCCAGTCGACATGCGAGAACTGGTTCACGGATTCGGTCAGGGCGACCCACCAGGTCCAGCACTCACTCAGGAGGTCCTCGAGCGCCACTATTTCACGATAGAGCCGCGCGTCATCGTTCAACCGTTCCTGGCCCTTGCGCAGGTGTCCAGAGAGGCGCTCGCTGTTTTGTTGGGCGATTGGCAGGTCTACGAACCGATGGGAATATCGAATGATGGTGCCATCGATATGGTGGAGCACGTGCTCTTCCGGATGGTGTTTGCTGCGATTCGCGATCTCTCCGAAAGCCGAACAGTTCCCGACGAGAGCGTCGTTCGGGAGGCCAGGGTCAGCGGAGTTTCCAATCTGGCCCAGCGACATGGACCTCCACTTCTCGAGATTGTGTTGAAGGACAACTCGATTATCGGATATAATGCCGGATTCGACACGAGCCACCTCTTCTACCAAGGTGAGGATGATGGCCCAGAGGACGTAGCGGAGGTCATGAGAAACCCAGAGGACTGTTGGGTTGAAGTATGGTGGGATTGCCAACCGCCGTCCTACGGAGACCAGAGCCTTGAGGGCAGGATCGGTTACAGTTTTGACGACTCGGGAATCCTAAAGCGGCTTCTCCTCGAATCAGAAGCCCTCGGGACCAAAGTTGATCGCCCCCCGATGTTCAAGCAGGCAGCATGGCTTGGTGACATGATCCTCAACGCCTGGACGACTTCTGCACTTCTTGCTCGGATGACATCGGAGAGGACCAACAAACTTGCTCCCATCAGAGACAAGCTCGTCTCCAACGAGTCTCTCGCCGTAATCGGGCGTGCCTTTGGCCTGAAGGTCAACCCCAAGACCCAATCCACCGCCGGTGAGGAAGCAATGCGTGCGGCCGAGACAGGAATGCTTGGAGACTCGGTCGAAGCGCTCATCGGAGCTGCCTACATGGATGGAGGGCTCAAGGCTGCGCACAGAGTGGTATGGCGAATCATGATGAGGCCGCTGGAAGCGGTCGCACCGGTCGGTACTCCTCTCGATTTCTATGAGGGGAAGAGCGCCAACCTCCGCGACTTGATCGACGTCAAGTTCGAGTGAGGCCTGAGCTGGCCGAGCCTACACTTGAGGGGGTGGGCTTGACAATGGAGGTGTGCGGGGATCATGCCATCTCTCCCCCGGCCCGCCCGGGTCCAAGTCCGAGGTGACTTGAACCCAGGCTCGTATTGAGGACGGGGGACAGCGAAAAGGAGGGGGCGTTCTTCGATGAGGGTAGTTGTAGCGAGGATTGGATGAGGGGGCTTCAAGGTTTGAGATGAGTTACTGGTCGGACTCTCGAATGCTCCCCCTCCAACTTCTCAAAACGATTCAAGTAGACACGTGTCTTTCTGCCGTGCATGACCCTGCGCTTAGCGGAGGATCAACATGGCCGCCTTCGCGAGAGTCTCATGGAAAGAGGGTTCCAGTTCGAGGAGAGACCTCACCAAGTCTTTCTCGCTCGCCTAGTGGCGCGGCGACGAATGTTGTTCGGGATTCCCTGATCCTCCTACCAAAAGTACTTTCCGTCGCCCTGCCTGTCCCTGGGCATGGTCGTGCGCGTCCGGGAGCTCTCCATCGAGGAGGGACAGA
>JAKBKR010000224.1 GCA_021832495.1 bacterium
GCCACGGAGAACACGTCGGTCTGGCCGACATCCACGGAACTCGCCGTGCCGGTGAAGCTCGCCACCGTCGGATCAGCGTAGATACGGAGGGTCGTGGTCGGGGCGACAACGGTGAAGTTGTTCGAGTCGGTCACGGAAACACCGACCGGGAAGCTCCCGGTCGAGGTGGACGGTTGGCAGGATATCGATGAGCGGTCGACGCTCGGGCACTCGGTCGGCAATCCCGTCCAAACGTAGGAGAAAGTACCGGTGCCTCCGGTCGGGGACACCGATAACGTGGCGACCTGGCCCCAGTCGACGGAAGAGGGGGTGAGAAGAGGCGCATTCGCTGCCGGATCCGGGTACACGGTCACATCGATGGAAGTGGACACCGTGGTTCCTAGCATGTCTTGTACGGTGAAGGTGACCGTGTATGTTCCCACACTGGTCGCCAGGCAAGCCCCGGAGATGAGGGTGTGACCCAGAGGATTGACCGAACAACTCATGCCCGTGGGAGGAGAGAGGGAGACGGAGAGTTGGTCACCACCTGCTCCTTGACCAAGGAGGGGGGCCGAGAAGAGGATGGATTGGCCCACATCTAAGCTGGAAGGCGGAAACTGAATGGGAGCAGACAGGGTTGGGATCACGTCCAGAGCCGCCGCATAGTTGCTCACCACGTAGATGTCCCCATTTCCATTGTCATACGCCACTCCCTCAGGGGTCCTCCCCACGGTGACCGTGGCCACGACCGTACTCGTTACTCCAGAAATGACGCTCAGACTCTGCGAGTTAGAGTTCGCCACGTAGACATCCCCGTTCCCACTGTCGTATGCTACGTACTGGGGAGACGATCCCACCGGGACAGTGGCTATCACTGAGTTCGTCACCCCGGAGATCACACTCACATCATTTGAATTAGAGTTCGATACGTAGACGTACCCGTTACCGCTGTCATAGGCTGCTCCACCGGGGTTCGCCCCCACGGGGATCGTGGCCACCACCGCATTCGTCGCTTCAGAGATCACGCTCACCGTGCTCGAAACCGAGTTCGCCACATAGATGTTCCCGTCCCCACTGTCATACGTTCCTCCCAAGGGGTTCACTCCCACGGGGACCGTGGCCACCACCGCATTCGTCGCTTCAGAGATCACGCTCACCGAGTTTGCACCTGCGTTCACCACATAGACATCCCCATTCCCGCGGTCATACACAACACCAACCGGAGCCACCCCCACCGGGATCGTGGCGACCACCGTGTTCGTCGCTCCGGAGATCACGCTCACTTCATTCGAACCAGTGTCCGCCACGTAGATGTCGGCGTCTCCGCTGTCGTATGCCACTCCGTTCGGGCTCGTCCCCACCGGGAATGAGGCCACCACCATGTTTGTAACCCCAGAGATCACGCTCATGTTGTTCGTGCCCGTGTCGGTCACGTAGATGTCCCCATTGTCCGGATCGAAGGCAACACCGTTGGGGGACGTACCAACCCCTACCGTGGCCGACTGTACACCGGTCACGCCAAGTCCCCGAAGTTCAGGGACCATCGATTGAACCTCCAACAAAGTCGAGATCACGCTCACAAAATTCGAACCTGAGTCCGTCACATACACTTCCCCGTTCCCACTGTCATACCCCACACCGATAGGGGCCGCCCCCACTGGGAGCGTCGCTACCACCGAATTCGTTACTCCGGATATGACGGTAACGTTAGCAGAGTCAAAATTGGCCACATAGAGATCGCCGTTCCCACTGTCATATCCCACGTCGAAGGGGAACAACCCCGCTGGGATGGTGGCGACCACCGTGTTCGTCACTCCAGAGATCACACTCACATCGAACGATTGTTTATTTGCGACATAGACGTATCCGTTTCCGCCATCATAGGCCACGCCAGCGGGGTCCACCCCTACCGGGATAGTGGCGACCACCGTGTTCGTCGCTCCAGAGATCACGCTCACATTGTTCGTATAGGAGTTCGCCACGTAGATGTTCCCGTTTCCACTGTCGTACGCACCGCCAAAGGGGTATGTCCCGACCGGGATGGTTGCTATCACCGTGTTTGTCGCCCCGGAGATCACGCTCACATCGTTCGCGTTGGAGTTCGCCACGTAGAGATCCCCGTTCGCGCTGTCGTATGCCACGGCATTGGGGAAATACCCCACTGGGACGGTGGCCATCACGGTGTTTGTCGCCCCGGATATCACGCTCACGCTGTTCGAATTAGAGTTTGTCACGTAGACTTCCCCGTTCCCACTGTCGTATGCAAGGGCCGTGGGAACTGAACCCACCGGGACATTGGCTATCACCGAGTCCGTCGCCCCGGATATCACGCTCACATTGTTCAAGTTGACAACCGTCACATAGATGTCCCCATTCCCGTTATCGTACGCGACATACTCCGGAGAACTTCCAACATCAATTTGAGAGATCACGCCGCCCGAGTCGTACGTCGCGGGACTTGTGGACGCTGGCATTGTGGGAGCATCCACAGCGGGGTTTCCAATCCGCTGATCTGAAGGTGTCGTGCCTCCATTTGCATCCACAAAGGAAGGCGCACTCAGGCGGGAAGACCCAGTAGGATTACTGGCACGTAAAGCGGTGTTCGAAGTGCTCAGAGACGCGGAAGAAGAAGGGGGCGAGGGAGCTGAGGAAAACCCGGATGCGGTCGACACAGGGAAAGGGATGGGGGAGCTTGTCGCTAGCTTTCCCGTCGAAGACGCACCCACCGAACTCCGTGATGGTTCCACTGATGCGGTGTTCCCTTTCCAGCCGCTCTCGGAAAGTGTTACCGGAGAGGGACTCATCCCCCGCACCGATAAAGAGGCCCCAGCCGTGACCACAAAAGGAGATAGGGTAAGAAGGACCAGAAGGAACAGTGCTAGGACCTTTCGTTGGATACGTTGAGCGGGCAAACCACGTTTTCCGGAAAGCTGAGGAATTGATTGCCGAATGCGATCATAGATTTCTTCTTTGGCGGGTGATGGATGGCCCATACAAATCCGCATGAAATCTAGCCTAAAAAGACGTTGGTAGTATTATACCAAAGTGAAACTAACAATTACATACAATTACACCACATAAACGTAGCTAATGTGTCTGCATCCTGGTAATATCTCTCCATGTGCACGTCTGACTGAGGAACGATTCCCGAACTTACCCGTTCCCGTTCGATCTCTTGGCAAACTTTTCACAAAGACATCCTTTTGAACGACGGGAGGGCCGCTTTGGGCGGAAGAGGCTTAACTCCCTCTGCGAGGTACGTGACCCGCGATATCGCCCATAACGTCGGGCCGACGAGATGGCAATTTCGTTCCATCAATAGGCCCAATCCCGTAGTGCGAACATGAAACGTGAGCTCCGGAGTGGCGAGCCCAGAAACTCGCAGGCGGAACGTGTGGGGGGATCATATCTCGCCGCGATCGATCCCAAAAAGACGGATTAGAGAGGCTTGCGGTTTCGGGACCTCGGCTACCTTACCATTGAGCCCCACCGAAAAGCGCTATTCGTTAATGTGCATGAGGCCAGAGCATGGACGGGGAAAGCCAAGAGACCATCGAAGCCCGGAACCTGCTCCTGGGACTTGATGTGATCGACCCGAGCCGCTTCACGATTGCCGGAAGTTATGTCCGCTTCGATGAGCGTTCCCGGAACACCCTCAAAGATATTCGGCAGCGCATCGCGAGCGAGATAGCCACACCCGCACCTGCCCCCTGCAACATCCTCATTTGGGGGGCTCCAGGGAGTGGGAAGAGCTTTCTCATCCAGGAGTTCGGCAAGGAACTTGGGCCCCGTGTGCGATATGTCGAACTGAACCTGGCTCAGCTCGATAGGAAAGCCTTCCAGGAAGGCCTCGAGGCCGTGTCGAAGTCCGACCGGCCCATGCTCTGCCTCTTGGATGAGGTCGATGCCAAATCCGGAGAACCGTGGGCCTACGAACTGCTGCTACCGTATCTTGAGCCCCCTGCGCCTCCACGGAACCCCATCGTGTACTGCTTGGTGGGGAGTGGCGGGAAGAGCCTTGACGAGATGCAGGAGCGCATACGCCAACGATCGAAGGGAACCGACCTCCTGAGCCGTGTCCCACGGGGGAACAAGTTCATGATCGACCCTCTTGGCATCGGAGATCGCATCCTGGTCTCCGCCCTCCAGTTACGGGACCGAGCGTGGGAGGCCGGGAAGAAGGGTATTGTTGACCGCAAGTCTTGCGTAGGGCCTCGTACGGCCCACTGACTTAGAACTTCACCTCGGACGACACGCTTATTAGGTACGGCCCACTATGGGA
>JAKBKR010000225.1 GCA_021832495.1 bacterium
GCGCGGCTTAGATGACCCAAGACAATCGCCATAATAAGCGAACGAAAGGCGCCGTCTTCTCAGAAGAGACGGAAGTCACCGGTGGAGTCTCGAAGCGCAATCTTTCCCGGGCAAGTGCGCGCCTAGGGAGCTAGGGCCCGGAAGGATATGTTGGAGCAGGCACGGGTTGTATCGGGGCAAAGGACTGTTGAGCGGCCGTACACAAGACTCGTCCGTTCGACCTCTCACCCGTTCCCGTTCTGGCAAGTGTCCTTTGGGGGGGAAGAACGATCGTTCCAAGCAACCGGGGCCCTGCGAAGGGTCCCCCGGCGAGACGGTGGCGATTTGAGAACACTGGGACCTTGCTATCAGCAGCCGCGGAACGCGGGGTGTGCCAAGTTCCAGTCCTCTTCAGGGGTTCCCAGGCTCCTCGTCCGTGGGATCGTCCTCTTTCTAGTCCGGGGCAGTGGAAAAGCTCTGGGTGGGTGCCATCGGTGCGGAAGGCGCGGCCGGGTTCGCCTCCGGTGAAGAGGGTGACGGGGCCGACCCCTCATTGGAACTGCGAACCATGCCTCCTCCACCGCCGATCCTCCGCGACAGGACGTAGGCGATGCCGAGGACGGCCAGGGCGAGCAATGCCCACTCGAATCCGTTCGCCCCGCTCGCAAAGCTCTGTGGCGGGACGGCTTTGACCGTCACCGAAACGGGGGTCGAGGAGGCTGCGCCGCCCAGGAGCTTGCGGGGGCCGGTTGAGGGCACCCGAGAAAAGCTAAGTTCCCGGCTGCGTAGCCCTGGGACGATCATGGCGAGCAGTTTCCCACCGGACGACATCCTCATCCAGGTCACCCCGAGGCTTCCCATCAGCGATGTTTGGGACGGCCTGACCCGACCGGAGCACCTCGAAAAGTGGTTCGCCCCACGCGTCCACATCGAACCGTACGAGGGAGGAGCCTTCGAACTCTTTTGGGACGAGGAGAACCCACCCCGGAACTCCACTGCCGGGTGCCGATTGCTGAGCTACAAGGACCAGGGAGAGATGACGTTCACCTGGAAGGCGCCACCGCTCTATGCGGAGCTCATGAACACCATCCAACCCCTGACCACGGTCAATCTTCGGGTCGATCCGTGCCCTGAAGGGATCGACGTGACCTTGGAACACCGGGGCTGGAAGGCGGGGGACCTGTGGGAGGAGGCCCGTTCCTGGCACTTTCATTACTGGGACAGGACGCTCCACCGGTTCCGGGACTATATCATGGGTGAAGGCCAGCCCGATGCGCCCACCCGGGAGTGACCGGGATGTCGCTCGTTCCTTCCACGAAAGGCTATCTCCTCCTCCCCATGGAGTATCTCGGGATCGCATGAGGCTGTGTTACTTCTTTCTGGACGGTGATCGGCACTTTGGGATGCGCACGAACGAGGGGTTCCTGGACCTCGACATCGCCTGCCGGGACTTCTACGCGACGAAACCCGTAAAAGGGGCGGACCCCAGCCGCTTCCGGGACATGAAGACCTTCCTCTCCGGAGGGGCCGAGTCTGTCGCCTTAGCCAACACCATCCAGGAGTACATCGAAACGCGCCGGAAGAGCGGCTGGACCCCCCGGGCCGCGACCGGGGCCCGCTTCTTCTTCAAGACGGGGGAGAAGATCGCCTATCTTCCGCCCATCCTCCCGGGAGCGAAGTTGTTCTGCTTGTCGGCGAACTCGCTGGCCCAGGCGCGGGAGATGGGCCGGGACCCACCGAAGCGCCCCCAAGTCTTCGCCCGGTTCACCAACACGCTCGCGGGGCATGAACAGCCGCTCTTCCTCATGGCGCCCAACGAAAGGCCCGAGGTCGACCTCGAACTCGGCGTCGTCCTCATGAAGGGTGGCCGGAATATCCCCAAGGAAGCGGCCCTAGAGCACGTCGCCGGATTCACCGTCGTCCACACGGTGAGCTATCGGGGGCTAGAGTTTCCTGAGCCCGGGGGACCTTCCGACTGGGTGATGGGCCGCGGGCTGGACTACAGCCTGTCGGTCGGGCCGGGGATTGTGGCCCGGGACGAGATCGCAGACCCCAAGGGCCGCAAGATGGAGCTCAAGGTCAATGGCGTGGTCCGTCAATCCGGTTCCACCGATGACTATCTCTTCTCGGTCGCCGATGTGGTCCATCACCTTTCCCAAGGGATCACCTTGGAGGCGGGGGATTTCGTGTCTCTGGGCACGATCGGGTCCGCTCCCGGATTCGAGCTCGGGAAGCCGGAACGCCAGGTGAAGCCCGGGGACGTCATCGAAGGGTCGATCGATGGAGTCGGGACCCTCAAGAACGTGATCGCCTCCGAGCCCGCCGCCGGCGCCCCCCTGAAAGGGGGATAGGTCCCGGGAAGGATCGGGCACGGTTTCCATATTCGATGACATTTCCCTTGGGAAACCGTCCTTGGACACGATTGGGAGAAAGGTTCATCCCATCGGATACCTTCCCGCTCCGCCATCATGGCTGAACCGGTGAAGGAAGACGCGTCCTCCGCCGACGGGTCGGACTCCTCCTCCAAGCCCCCTCTCCGGCGGAAAAAAAGCCTCCGCCGCCAAAGGGCCTTTGGCATCGCCTCCTTTGTCGTCCCACTTGTCCTCATCCTCGTTAGCGTGCTCGTGTTGAACGGCACTTTATCGTTGCTCGACCCAGGTTCCGGCATCTGGGTCGATGCCACGACCTCGGCCTGGGGGAACCAGACCTTCCAGCTTCCCGGATTGGAACACCCGGTGACGGTGGTCCGGAACGGGGCCGGCACGGTCTACATCTACGCCGAGGATGACGCGGACCTCGCCTTTGCCCAGGGCTACACCCAAGCCTCCGACCGGCTCTTCCAAATGGAGGCCCAGAGCCTTGTCGCCCAGGGCAACATCTCGCGATGGGAGGGGACGAGTGGGCTCGCCTCCGATGAGGCCTTCCGGTACCTTGGGATGCCCCATGCCGCGGCCGAGATCGTGGCCGGGCTGCCGACCGTAGCCCCGCAGGCGTACGATGAGCTCGAATCGTTCAGTGACGGGGTCAATGCCTACATCGCCCACGCCGAGGCGACCTACGCCGTTCCTCTCCCGTTCAAGGCCCTCGGAGTCCTCCCCTATACCTGGACCCCCTACGATTCCGTCTGCTTCGAGCGGTTGATGGTCCTCTCCCAGACCGCCGGCGTATCGGAACCGCTCCTGGCCGGCCTCGCATCGGCCACCGTGGGCGATGCCGTGGTCAATGACCTCTATCCCATCTACCCTCCGGATTACCAGAACTACACTGTCCTCCCGGGGAACGGCAGTGTCGACAACACGACCCTTGAGAGCCTGCAGCACGTGAACGCCTCCTACGTGTTCTCGCAGGACTGGTCGGCTCCATGGGCCACGGGGATCCCCTCTTCGGAAGTGCCCCAACTCGCGCCCCTGTATCGGGCGGCGATCTCGAACCTGTCGGACCCGTATCTTCCCGGCCTCGGGGTCGATGCGACGATGGAGGGCGTGGGGAGCAATTCTTGGGTCGTTGCCGCCAACAAGACGGGCCTCAACCTCCCGTTGCTTGCCAATGACCCGCACCTGCCTTTACAGCTCCCGTCCCTTTGGGTCCCGACCGAGCTCATCGACCCGAACTACGACGTGGCCGGGTGGGCGCTCGCGGGCCTTCCTGGGATCCTCATCGGACACGATGCGAATGTGGCGTGGGGTCTCACCTACTCCGGTGGGGCCACGGCCTACGATTACATCGAGACGCTCCAGGGAGATACGTACTGGCTGAACGGCACCTGGCATCCGCTCTCCTACCAGAACCAGACGATCGATGTGGCGGGGGGATCCCCGGTATCGTTGAGCGTCCCGTGGACCAACAATGGCCCGCTGGTGGCCCGCATCGGTAACTTGGGAATAAGCGTCCGGTGGGACGGTACCGGGCCTACATGGGAGATCGTGGCGGAATTCCTCTTCGACCACGCGGTCTCCATCCATCAGCTGGAAAGCTGGGTCGAGCAGTACTGGGACATCCCCACGCTCAACTTCATGATGGCCGAACACAACTCGACCACCGGGGAAAACCATATCGGCTGGATCATCCCGTCCCACTACCATCTTATCTCCTAGTTGCTGCCGAATGGCCAGTCCGTCCATGTGATCGGGGCCCGGGCCGCTCTCAATGGGTCCGGTGCGTTCGAGCCGGTCGGTACCGTTCCACCCCAGCTTTCCCCTCAGGTGATCGACCCCGCTCGAGGATACCTCTACGCACCGAACCAACCTTCCGTGGGTCAGGACTACCCCTATCCGATG
>JAKBKR010000226.1 GCA_021832495.1 bacterium
CTCACGGACGCGAAGCATGGGGGGAGGGAACGCCTCCCCCCGGAAAGTACTATCGGTTCAAAGGTGAAACTCGGTTTCCGGTTTCGGCACTAGCGGGCTCGTAGCTCGTTCCATGCTCTCTGGCCAAGGAGGCCTCGGTTCGCACCAATAGTCCACTGCACGCCGCTTCTAGAACGCTCGCCCGATATCGCTTCAGATTCGCCCGAGCCCGCTCTAGCGCCCTGACCGCCGCGTCCAACCGCGCGAGGCGAGACTCGATGGCCTCGACGATGCGGCGTTGCTCGCGCTGTGGAGCGACTGGGATCGTCATCTTGGAGAGGTTTCCGTCGTTAAGAGCGACTTGAGTCGTTCCTGAAGCAAGCCGATCCCGTTGGGCCAGAAAGTCGGGAGCCTGCACTGCATAGAAGAGCCATGGTCCGAGTGTCTCAGGGGCGACGGGGGGGCGCCACTGCATGAATCCCGTGGAAAACAGAGAATTGTTTAGCGACTCGTCGACAATTACAGCCTTGTTTGCTCCCGCCATTCGCGCTTGAAGAACATCCCACTTCCGTCCCATGCGATTGGCTCGCGTCGGTCGATTCGCAAACTCAAACTCCCCCTCTGGCTCTCTGGCTGATGGCTGAATCGAACCCGTTGAGAAGTACATCTTGCGGCCTGTAAAGGCGGCTACCCCGACAGGAACGAACCAGTCAGAGTCGTCCAATGGTAGCGTGGTCCAAGTCGTGGGGAGCCGTGACGGGGAAGGTATTACAGAGGACTCGGCAATCTCATCGGTCATTCTGCCAGCACTCCATTTAGCTCCTCAAGTACCTTCGAGAAATCTGCTCCAAAGGTCTTGGTAGCTGCGCCAAGCCCACCGCGCTGCGCAAATGGTTCGAGGTCGAAATCTTCCACCTCGATCTGCAGACTACCCGCGACGTGGTCGCGTATGTCCTCTAGCCAGCGCCGCTGTTCGGGTGTGAAGTGCTTGTTCCGAATCCAACGCTCGAATCTCTCCTCAACGGTCTCCTGGAAGGGGACCAGGGCAGCTTCTTGGTTCAAGGTGAAACGAACGAGCGGGACGATGTCGGTCAGTAAACGCTTGTTACTCGCCCCACGAACGCGGTCCTTCTCTAACTGAGCGTAGGCGTCCCAGACACCGCCAGGGGTGAGATTGAAAGGCGGCTCCTTCATCGCCTCTGAGATCGCCTTCACGTCCTCCAAACGAAGCCGTCTCGACCTGGGCTGTTCGAAGAAGGCTTGGAGGGCTGCAATCTCGTCTTTGTTCTTCTCGATGAACTCGGCGAAGCTGGCAACTGTCGCCTTTGCCCGCTCCTTTGCATCGGCCGAGAAGCCCGCGTGCAGAACCTCGTCGGCTGTGATGGTGTCGATGGTCTGTTCGCTCTGCCTTTTGGCGGCGATGAGATGGTTCCTTAGATGTGGACTCGAAGCAAGGGGTTGGAGCGCCTCGCTCCGAAGAGATTTCCCGACTTCCTCCAACTGCATGGGAGTTGGATTTTCTCCGTGTTTCTCCTTCGCTGAGCGAGCCACTTCATCGGGGTCTAGCGACTTGAGCAGACTCGCAACGATCTCCGCAAGCGGCTTCTGAGCAATTTCCCTGACCTTCGCCTTCTCGTCCTTTTCGAGTGCTCTGTCAAGCCGTGCAAGGCGGTTCGCGATGCTCGACACCGTATCCGCATCCGAAGCTCCGAAGGCCGCCTGTTCGAGTAGCTTCTCGAAGCTCACTCCTGGCTTCTTCTCCAGCGGGCGGCTGTCCTCAAGCTCGGTTTCGCATGCACCCACTGCGTCCACGATGACGAAGTGCGTCTTCGCCCGAGCGTCGGGGGTAACTTGTTGGAGCGAGGTGGAGTCAATGACCCGAACCCCTCGACCCTTCATCTGTTCGAACAGGATGCGGCTCTTGACGGCCCGCATGAACCAGACGATCTCGATGGGGCGGATGTCCGTCCCCGTGGCAATCATGTCGACTGTAACCGCTATTCGTGGGTGGTAGCTCACCCGAAAATCACGAATAAGCTGCTCGGGAGGAACCCCTGTCGTTCGATAGGTAATCTTCTGGCAGAAGTCGTTCCCCTTTCCGAATTCCTCGCGGATCACCTGCACGAGATCGTCTGCGTGCGAATCGTCCTTCGCGTAAACGAGCGTCTTCGGAACCTCAGTCCGCCCAGGGAAAATCTCAGTGAAGAGCTTCTCTCGGAACGTTCGAACAACCGTGCGCAGCTGGTCCTCGGCTACGACCTCGCGGTCCAGTTGGCTCCCTACGTAAACGAGATCGTCGTCTAGCTTCTCCCAGCGTTTTGCCCGAGTCTCACGGTCCCGCTTGTCGACGTACTGTCCGGCCTCTACTGTGGCTCCGCGCTGCGTGATACGGGTCTTGATTTGATAGACGTCGAAAGGGACGTTCACTCCGTCCGCGACCGCCTGTTCGTGGTGGTACTCGACGACGAGATTTCGTTTGAAAAAGCCGAAGGTCTGGCTACTTGGGGTCGCGGTGAGACCAATCAAGAATGCATCGAAGTACTCAACGACCTGCCGCCATAGCGTGTAGATGGAACGGTGACACTCGTCGATGATCACGAAGTCAAAGAACTCGACAGGAATCGCTGGATTGTAGTTGATAGGAACTGGTTCTCTCGGCAGGACCCCCGTGGGGCCGAACTGCGAACCCTCCTCAAGCGCGGGGTCCATCTCCGCCTCCCCCCTAAGCATGGAGTAGAGCCGCTGGATGGTCGTGATGACGACCGAGGCAACGGGGTCGATCTTGTTGCTCGTAAGAAGTTGGACATTATAGAGTTCCGTAAACTTGCGCCCATCGTCGGGCGTGGTGTAGGCCTGGAACTCTTTGAGCGCCTGTCGGCCGAGGTTAGCCCGATCCACCAAGAAGAGAATCCGTTGCGCTCCCCCGTTCTTTATCAGCCGGTATGCGGAAGTGATTGCGGTAACAGTTTTCCCCGACCCTGTCGCCATCTGAATGAGTGAGCGGGGCCGACCTTGGGCAAGGGAGGTCTCAAGGTTTGCCACGGCACGCGCCTGTATCGGCCAGAGACCCTCCGTCTTCAGCGAAGGCAACTCCCTGAGCCGAGCACGCAACGTTGACCTCCCTTGGACGGCCCATTTCGCCAAGGAGTCGGGTAGGTGAAAGTGGAATAGCTCCCTACTTCTCGGTTCGGGATCAAGCAGGTTTGTAAACCGTGTCTCTCTTCCTGTGCTCTCATAGAGAAAGGGAAGCGGGCTTGAGTGGCATGGTAATTGGTCTGGCAACCCCTTCGAGTACTTCTCGGTCTGCCGTTCGACCCCAGTGAGCGTGGTCCCCGCGGGTTTCGCCTCTATCGCCCCGGACGCCTTCCCATCAACGAACAGTAGGTAGTCCGCCTCTCCATGTCCTGACTTGAGAGGGAACTCACGAATCGCGACCCCACGAGCCGCTTGGAGGTTCGTTTCCGAACGGTTCTGGATTACCCACCCCGCTTGACTGAGAATCCGATCTATCTCCTCGCGGGCGCGTTGCTCAGGCTCTGTCGCGGCCATTTGCACCTACCGCCTGACGAGCCGCACCCGTTTCTTGTTCCAATAGGGGCTCTTGCACTTGGGGCACCTTGAGGGTTCGTGGTCCAACCTCGGGAGCCACTTATGGCCGCACCGACTGCAGAGCCACGCCTTGACGGAAACCTGAGGCACAGATAGGCCGAGGGACCACCCCCTATAAGAACGTCAATCATACCCCTAAATGTAGCACGTGTGCCCCCTCCTCCTCTCGGGTTATGGGTCCTCCCCCGCGTCAACGGGAGCATTTGCGAAGCCTCCAACGGCATTGACCGCCGCCGCGAGGCAGTGGCCCCGCACCAACTCCCTTTCGATTCGGAAGTCGCCGAGGGCAACTCGGGAACGATGTCGTTCGAGGCGGCGCGGAAGCTCGCCCGTCCCTTGCTCGGCCGAGCGAAGACGCTCGGCCTCGAGGTCCCGTTCGAGGCGTACGCGGGGTGGTTGATATGGACACAGGCGATGCGATCCTAACGGTCACCAAGCCCATGAACTCGGAATCTCGATGGCGAGGCTGTGGGATAGGAAGAGCTGGACGGCTTAGGGCGGGCCCCCCCTCTATGGGATAGTCGCTCGGAAGCCACTCCCCGTGTGGCTTCGCACGGAAGAACTGATTTCCCCGCATCTAATGGCGCGGCCACGAAAGATGGCTGGCCCTATCGGGGCCTGAGCCAGATCGGCCTCTTGGCTCTGTGACGGGGGTAGATCGG
>JAKBKR010000004.1 GCA_021832495.1 bacterium
TGCGTATCCCCGCTAGCGCGGCAGGCCTGAGGCGAGTCGCCGGCCTACGTGGGTCCTCTCCGGGAAGCCCGACTCGAGGAGCCCGCTCAGCAGTTCGTCGTGCTTGCGCTCGTCGACCCGCATGCTGTGGGCCAAAAGCGCCATCACCCCGCCTAGGTGCTTCTGGATGTAAACACTGGTCTGGGCTTCTGCCATCCGCTCGGTCCGGATCAGCCGTTCGATGTCCTCCCGGGTGATCCCGCTGGCCAGCGTCCGACTGACCCCTTGGTCGAGATGGTTGGCGATCGACGCCACGATCTCCGCGTGGCGGAGGCTGTCCGATGCGATCTGTCGGAAGATCGCTCGGGTCAGCTCGTCACGGGCCTTCTGCGCCAACGACATGCATTCCGAGACCGATCCCTGCTCTGCCGCGATGCGAAGCCGAAGCTGGCGGGAGAGTTCCCGGTCCGGTCCCCGCCTTTCGTGCGTCCGCCTGAACGCAGGGCTTCCGGTCCGGAGCCCGTCAGTAAGGAGGGCGGCAGCCTCCAGCAGCAGACGGGAGGAGGAGACCTCCGGGTGCCCTCCCTGGGCCAGTACCACGGCGAGGTCCCGGGCCACTCTGGATGCGGGGTCGTCCGGGCCGATCCGGTCGAGCGGGGTCCGCCGGCGCTTTCCGGAGAGGTACTGCGAGATGGCCGAAGGGGCGATCCCGAGGAGGGCGCCCGCCCGACGCACGGGCATCCCCAACCGCTCCACCAGTTCCCGGGCGACAAGGGCTTGCAATACCTGGACCCACTGTGCCGGCGATCGAAGCTCCCTTGGCATGGCGATGCCATCCCGAGGGGCTATTTGAGGTTGTTCTCCATGTGAACGCTTTTGTTCGAAGCTCACATACAGAACGCTTATAACCCGCCCCCGGGATGGCCCATCCGGAGGTCCTCGGAGGGAAACGACATCGTATGGGCAGTCTTCCCGAGCTCCTCCTTCTCGCCACGGTGATGGGCCTTGCCATCTTCCTTTCCCTGCCCATCGTCCTCCGCCGGAGCCGGACGGCCCGCCTCATGCACTTCCTGAGCGCCGCGGCCATCGGCCTCCTCCTCTTCATCCTAGCCGATGTATGGGGGGATGTCGCCTCCCTGCTCTATCCTTCCGGTTCTTACTTGACGGACCCGACCCTGGATGCCGTCTTCGTCGCGGGCGCACTGGGGTCCTTCCTCCTGCTCTTTTTGTTGGAGCACTCCACCCGCTGGGCGGGGGCGGGCCGGAGCCTGTCCCCCCCCTCGACTGCCTTCATCGTGGCCCTGGCCATCGGGTTCCAGAATCTCACCGAGGGGATGGTCTTCGGGGCGGCGTGGGCCGCAGGGCTCTCGGGCCTGCTCGCCGTGGTCTTCGCGGGGTTCTTCCTCCAGAACGTGACCGAGGGATTCCCCATCGCCGGGTCGCTGCTCGGGTCCGACGAGCGGAGGTTGACCGTGATCTCAGCCTATTTCCTTCTGGGGGGCATCCCAACGATCCTCGGCGCCGGGTTCGGGTTCTTCTGGACCTCGACCCTTCTCCTCGTGGCCTTCGATTCCCTCGCGATCGGCACTTGTCTCTACGCCATCCTCCCCATGCTGAAAAGCGCCTTCCGGCCAGCCGAGTCCGTGGCCGCCACCCAGCGCAAGCTCCAGCTCACGTATCTCGGCATCGGGCTAGGCTTCATCGTCGGCTTCCTCGTGAATGCGATATAGGTCGGAGGCATCTTCCCCGGCTCCGGTCCGGTGTGAATGTCCCCAACGGCCCGAGCCCATCGCCCCCAAAATGTAATCTATCCCTATTGGTCGGTCCTCCTCGGATAACGGCCCTCCACTCTTCGCAAGGGGTGACAGGGTAAGGTTCAGGATGGAACAAGGGTCATCGGTCTCGCGTCCGGCAGCGAACCTGCTGGTCACCGTGGACCAACGAGTCAACGATTTCTGGCGCCGGGAGCGGGTACCCGAACGCGCCCTCGGATTGCATCCGAAGGGGATCCCCTTCCGCTTCACGGAGGGCCCCCCTACCGCCAACGGGAAACCTCACATGGGCCATCTCCTCACCCGGGCCCTCAAGGATTGCGTCCTCCGGTACAAGCGGATGCAAGGCCATCGGATCATCACCTCCATGGCCGGATGGGACTGCCATGGCCTCCCCGTCGAGCTCGAGGTCGAGAAGGCCCAGGGGTTCCGGAGCAAGAAGGACATCGAACGTTTCGGGCTTGCCAAGTTCGCCGAGGCCTGCCGCTCGAGCGTCATGATCTACGAGGCGCTCTGGCGGGAGATGAGCGAAATGGTCGGGTACTGGCTGGACTATTCGCATGCGTACTTCACCATGGACACGCGCTACATCGAGAGCGTATGGTGGTCGCTCAAGCAGCTCCACGAGAAGGGATACCTCGAGAAGGGCCGGTACATCGTCCCGTACTGTCCCCGGTGCGAGACGCCAGAAGCCGCCCACGAGGTGGCTCAGGGGTACCGGGAGGCCGACGACCCCTCCGTCACGATCGCCCTACGGATCCAGAGTCGGGATGACGGGGCCCCGCCCCGGTCCATCCTCGTGTGGACGACCACACCCTGGACGTTGCCCGCGAACCTGGCCCTCGCGGTGAACCCCGCGATGCGCTACGTCGTCTTCGCCGGAGAGGACGGCCGGGAGTTCATCATGGAAGAGAGCGCGCTCACGCGGTATTTCCCCGACCCGGCGCATCGCCCGAAGGTGCAGGCGGTCCTCGGTGGAGGCGACCTTGTCGGACTCTCCTACACTCCCCCGTTCCCCGAAGTGACGCCGGCCGGGGAGGGTCGTCACCGCATCTATCCTGCCTCGTTCGTGTCGGCCGAGGATGGTACGGGGATCGTCCACATCGCCCCCTCCTTCGGTGCCGATGACTTCGCCTTGGGTACCGAGCACAAGCTGGGCTTCTTCGACCCCCTCGACCCGTCCGGCCATTTCACGTCCGAGGTCCCCTTGGTGCAGGGAAAGTCCTTCAAGACGGCCGATCCCATCCTCCTCAAGATCCTGAGCGAGCGCGGGATCGTATGGCGCGAGGAGCGGATCAAGCACACGTACCCGTTCTGCTACCGGTGTGGGCATCCCCTCATCTACCGCGCCTTGGAGACCTGGTTCATCCGGACCCATCGGGTGACCGAGCGGTTGATGGCGCACAACGCCACGGTGAACTGGCTCCCCGCCCATCTCAAGCAGGGGCGGTTCGGCAACTTCGTGGCCGAGGGAAAGGATTGGGCGTTGTCTCGCAACCGATATTGGGGGACCCCCCTTCCTGTCTGGAACTGCCCCCGCGGGCATGCCATCGCCGTCGGAGGCTTCGCCGAGCTAGCCCAGCTCCATGGTGGGGACCTTCCTCCGGGCTTCGACCCGCACAAACCCTTCGTCGATGCGCTCGAGACCCGTTGCCCGGAACACCGTGAACCCCTGGTCCGGGAACCGTACGTGATCGATTGCTGGTACGATAGCGGGTCCGCCCCCTTCGCCCAGTACCATTACCCTTTCGAACCTCACACCGACTTTGACCCGGCCGCTCCGCTCGACTTCATCTCGGAAGGGCTGGACCAGACCCGGGGATGGTTCTACTCGCTGCTCGTGAATGCCACCCTCCTCTTCGACCGACCCGCCTACCGAAACCTCATCGTGAACGGGATGGTCCTCGACGAGCGGGGGCAGAAGCAATCAAAGTCGAAGGGCAACGTCACAGACCCCGTGGAGATGATGCGCACCCTCGGGGCCGATGGCCCGCGCATGGCGATGTACCTCGGACCGTACACCGAACCGATGCGTTTCTCGGAACACTACGTCCGGACGACGGGGACCCACCTCCTGTCCACCCTCGTCAACGTGGCAGAGTTCTATAGGGAGAACCGGGTGGCGGACCACTACGCGTACTCTCCCGAGGTCCCCCACCCCCACGGCGTCCTCGACCGCTGGCTCCTCTCGCGCCTCCAATCCCTGAACGAGGCCGTCACCCACGCCTTGGACGCCCTGGACCTCCACACGGCGGCCACATCGGTGGAACGGTTTGTCGAAGACCTCTCGACCTGGTATCTCCGCCGGTCCCGGCACCGGTTCTGGGACGAGACCCCATCAGCGGATCGTACCGAAGGGTACGCGACCTTGTCCTTCACCCTCGCCACGCTCTCCCGTATCCTAGCCCCCCTCGCCCCACACGTCGCCGAGCAGGTCTATCAGACCGCAACGGGGGCCGAGTTCGCCGGGGGTTCCCCCAGCGTCCATCTCGAACCTTGGCCCAGCCTCAGTGGCCTCAAGGACCCCGTCCTCGAGGGGGCCATGCGCCGGGTCATGGACCTCGTCGAAGCGGGGCGCAACCTCCGCATGCGGATCTCGGTGAAGTCACGGATCCCGCTGCCCGAGGTCGTGGCGGCAGGCCTTAACCCCGAGGAACGGCAGGTCCTCGGAGACGCGCTGCCCGACCTCGTGCAGGGAGAGCTCAACGTCAAGCGCCTGACCATGCTTTCCCGGGAGGAGTTCGCGGTGCGCACCTTCCCGGAGGAGAACTGGGTGGTCCTGGCCGCCGACGAGCAGCTGCTGGTCGCGCTGACAAGGGCGCCGACCCGGGAACTCCTGCTCGAAGGGCTGTCGCGGGAGATGATCCGCCGCATTCAGACCGTCCGTAAGGAGCGGCACCTACGCTACACCGACCGGGTGTCGGTCCGGCTGTTCCTCGGACCCAACCTTCGTGAGGCCCTCGAGCAGTTCCGAGAACGCATCGAGCGGGAATGCCAGATCGCCTCCCTCATCACCGAGCCCCAGCCGCTCCGCGGCGAAGGGGTCTACGCTTGGGACGATGTGGGGGGAGATATGATGGCCCTCACCCTGGAACGGGTGTGAGGGACCGGGGCCGTACTGGCCCACCCGGCGAGGCTTCGATGAAGATCTCGCTCCGGAACTTCCATAGAGAGGTTCCCTTCCTTTTCCAAGCACCCGCCGGCAAACCCGCCTTCATGCACACGCCTTCCAAGAACTCCTCCGCGCTCCACCCTTGCTCCACCGGCACTTCCGGCAATAGCAGCCCGGAATCGAGGTCCCGCGCGATGTATAGGCCGTCCCTTCCCACGACGACCTCTCCCAGCACCTCCTCCGGGTTCGTGTTCCGTAGGCGTTCGAGCGGCGTCAGGACCGATACTTCCGCGAGGATCTGACGGGCTTCCTCTGGTCCCACGGGGAGGAACCGGGGGTCTTCCCGAGCCGCCAACCACGCGGCCCGGGCCACGCCCTCCCCCAACGGGTACACCGGGAGGGGAAAGCCGATACAGCCCCGAAGGTCCCGCCCCGGGTGGGTGAGGAGCGTGACGAACAGTCCCCGCTTCTCCGAAAAGACCGGGGGGAGCTTCCTTCTGAATTCTGAGGTCAAAAGGTCCTCTGAGTATGGACTGTCTAGCGCACGATCCAGGACCCTTCGGGCGATGGCGACCGCCATCGTCCCTTCCTCTTCGCTGACCATCGCGCGTGCCCTCCTGCGTTCGATCGACCTAAGGGGGGGGTGAGGATATGGCCGCACCGCACTGGTTGCAGAACTTGGCTCCCAAGGGTTGGGGCGCCTTGCAGGATGGGCACGAGGATCCAGCCGATGGCGCCGTCGCCGTCTGGGGTGCCGCGGGAGGGGGCGCGGCAGGAGGGGTCGGAGGAGGCGGGGCCCACGACGAGGGACGGGCCCCCGGCGTCTGCTGGAGCGCGGACCATAACCGGGTGCGCACTTCGGTCCAGTCGTTGTTGTACTTGTCCCACGAGATCGCCCCTCCCACGACCGCAACGGGCAAGAACACAATGGCCCCCACCACGCCCACGGCCAGACCCTCGTCCGTGGGCGCGGCCCGGAACCGTACCTGAACCGCCGCCCCCTGGTTCCAGGGGGTGACCATGACCTCCACGAGCCGATGGAGCCCCCACGTGGGGGAAACGGACTTCCCTTGGAAACCGAACCCCGAGGTCGGGGTCAGGGGGAACCCCGCCGCGCTCAGCGTTTTCCAAGCGGAATCGAAGAGATCCTTAGGGGTCGGGGCGTCGAAGTACCAGATCTCCTGGCGTTCGAACATCAGACGCTACGGAGCTTCTCCACCGCCGCCGGGAAGGCGGTGATGAAGCGGTCGACGTCCGCGGGGCTGTTCGAGAAGGAGACCCGGATGAACCGGCTTCCGAACTTGGGGGAGAGGTACGTCCCCGAACGGAGGAAGACGTTGTGCCCCTCGAGCAATTCGCGCTGCAGGCGCACGGGATCGATCCCCGTGCCTGCGATGTCGATCCCGAACATGTTTCCCTGGGAGGGGTACACCGGGAGGAAGGTTCCCGAGACCCCGGCCACCATGCGCTTGATCTTGCGTTGATTGGACCGCGTGCGGGCCTTGATGCGCGGAAAGACGTCCTTCTTCACCTTCATGGCGGCGAGTCCCGCCCACTGGGCGAGCACGTTGATCCCGAGATCGTTCGTATTGTACTTCCAAATCCGGTCGAAGAGCTCGGGCGGGGCCAGGACGCCTCCGATGCGGAGTCCCGCCAGACCACAGTTCTTCGAAAGGGACCAGACCGTCATCGTCTGCTCGGGCGCGAAACGGGCGGCCAGCGTGTGGGCGTCGGAAAAGTCCCGATACGTAACATCGTTGAGCAGGAGGAGCTTGTGGTCGTGGGCGATCTCCGCGATCGCCTTGACATCGGATTCCGGGTACCCGCTGCCGAGCGGATTCAACGGGTCGATAAGGAGGATCATCCGGGTCTTGGGAGTGATCGAGGCCTGGACGCGTTCCGGGGTCAGCCGGTAGGGTTCCGAATAGATCTCGTTGTTCACCGTGTGGGCCCCCGAAAGCTCGATGAACTTGTGGATGATCATGTAGCTCGGGTCGCTCGCGACCACCTCATCCCCCGGATTGAGCAGGGCCCGGGTGAGCATGTAGAGGGCCTCGGTCCCCCCCGAAGTCATGCCGACCTTCTGGTTCGGGAGACCGAAGTCCTCGAGGATGAGGGACTTGAGCTCCTCCAAGCCGGCGGGCATGGGGTACTCCTCGTACCGGGCCTCCTTCATCGCCTCCCGGATCGCGGCGCGGATGGGCGCCTTGGGGTAGAGATGGTTCGTGTTCTGTCCCATCCAGGCAATCTCTGAGAAGTGGTTGTGCGCATACCCGAATACGTCGAACGGCTGCTCCATGGAATCGCAGGAGAGCCGACCCAATATCAGGCTTTCCCCGGGCTCACCACCGGTGAGGAGACTTCCGCTGGGGGTCTCCGGCCGAAGTAGCCCGTGACGATCCCCATCCACTGGGTCTCGGCGAGGGCCGGGGCAAACCCGGCGGCGCTCAAGAGCGTGACCACTTGGGGGCGGGGGGGGACCTGCCGGATCGACTTGGAAAGGTAGCGGGACGCCCCGCCAAAGCCGAACGCATTCCCAATCGCGGGAACGACCGTGTCGAAATAGGCATGGAAGAAGCGGCCGAACGCACCCGGGCCGGGCTCAGTGACATCAAGGGCGAGCAGCACCCCCCCTGGCCGGAGCACCCGGGCCATCTCCCGGAACCCACGGGCCAGGTCCGGAAGGTTCCGCAAGAGGAAGGCGCTGGTGACCAGGTCGAACGAGCCATCCGGAAAGGGGAGGCGGAGCGCATCCCCCCGCACGAAGGTGGCTCTTCCCTCCCGCCGCGCCGCCGCATTCCCGGCAGCACGCTCGACCATCTCTCGGGTGAAATCTAGGCCGACGACGTACGCGGTCGGGTAGTGCTGGGGTAAAAGGAGCGTGAGGTCGCCCGGCCCGCAACCCACGTCCAGAATGCGAAAGGGAGGGTGCTCTAGGAGACGGTCAGCGTGCCAAAGGGCCCGGGGTCGCCAGATGAAATCCCCCCCGAAAGTGGAGACATGGTCGAACATACTGTATCGCGGAGACATCGCTCCGAACATCCGCTGAAGGTCCTTGCCGAAGGTGGAGGAACCGAAGGCAGGTTGCGGATCCGGGTCTGTGCGGGGAGAGGTGGGCATGGGAAGGTCCGGGGGCTCGCTCACCCCGGGGTTGGCTCCAGCCTCTTCATCACGCTGTCGAAGATCGTCTTCGCTGCGGGGATCAGTTTGTCCCGACCGAGCGTATCGATGATGCCGATCTCCTGACGAGCCGCATCGGGCTTCCCCCAGTCCAGGTACATCTCGGCAAGACGGGCATGGAGCTCGACGATGAGGAGCGGATAACCCAGGGTTTCCGCTCGACGGAGAGAGTCTCGATACCCGGCCTCCGCCTCCGGGTAGTTGTGGTGATAGTGGCCGAGAATGCCGCGGTTGAGGGCCACTTGCTGCATCCCCATCGGATCGCTCAGGTTCGAAAGGATCGCTTCGGCCTCCTTGTTGGCCTTCTCAGCCTCCTCGACCCGTTTGAGGACCAGCAGGAACTCGACACTGTTGAAGAGGGCCCATCCGACCGAGCGCCGGTCCTTCGCCATCTCGGCATACTTTCGGGCTTCGGCGAGCTCCTGAAGGGCCTCCTCCGGCCGGGTGTTCGCGATGAGGACGGCCAGGTTGTTGTGGGCCCGGGATATCTCCCGGTAGTCCTTGAGCGGTTCGAGCGCTGCGATCGCCTTCCGGTAGTAGTCCGCCCCCAATTGCTGGTCCTCCGGCCGGTCCGAGGTGGTATAGATGTTCCCGAGGTCGATGAGGCAGCGGGCGATCTCCTTGGCGTCTTCCACAGGGTCCAAGAGCTCGAACGTCTTGTTGATCTCCGTGCGTCCGACGTCGAACTCGCCCTCCTTGAACGCGGCGCGGGCGAGGATGCGGTGGGCCAGGGCTATACCCTTCTTCTGTCCGGCCCGTTCGAACAGGGATCTCGCCTCGGTAGAGTAGAGCTTGGTCTTGTCCAATTGGTCGATTTCCCGGGCGGCCTCCGCCCGGGCGAGGAGCACGAGGGCTCGCAAGGTGCCGCCGTCTTCGGAGGGCATGAGTTCGAGCGCCCGTGCGTAGAACTCGTCGGCCTTTCCCCCATCCCCGGTGGCCAAGGAGAGGTCTCCCAGTTCGCGGTAGACGTCGGCCAGTTCTCCCCCCCGGTTTCCTCCCATCTCGTTGAGATCGTCCAACACCCGCTCCAGGTAGAGAATGGCCGTGTCCGGGGAGAAGCTGTTCCGTGCCAGCGTAGCCGAGAACCGGTTGTAGAGGAGGGATTTCTCGTGGACCTTCCCTAGATAGAAGTGTCGCGCGAGCTCGGGAACGATCTCCCCCGTGGGGTTCGGATTGAGCTTCTCATAGGCCTCGGCGATCTTCCGGTGGATCACCCGCATGCGGCTCGATGAGATGTCCCGAGTGGCCTGCGCCATGGCCTCATCGCGAACGAAGTGGTACTGGTCGCCTCCGCGGGCTTCCCGGAAGATCCCCTTGTGAACGAGGTCCTCCAGGACCTCGGACAACCGTTCCTCGTCCATCTCGAGTACGGACTGCATTAGGGCGAAATCGAAGACCCTCCCGATGGCTGCGGCGTACCCTAGGACCCGGACCTCGGTCTCGCTTAGATTGGCCGGGATGATCGCCTGGATCCCCGATGCCCCGTCCACAGCCATGACGAAGGGTAAAGCACGCTAGGGAAATAAGTGCTCTTCCAATCGACCTGCTCGGGCCCGGGATGAGCCCTTCCGATGTTCCGGGACCGGGCCGGTTGGGGGACGACCGAAAGGTATATCATCGAACCCTTTACTGGGGGGTCCTCGTGCCCGAGAAGAGTGTGCCGTCGCGGACGCCAGGTTCCGGCATCACCGCGTCGGACGTCGGATTCCTCCTCTTCACCGTGGTACTCCTTCTCGGGGTGGCGTTCTACCTCTATTGGGGGTTCTCTTACAACGGGTGGTTGGACAACGGCGTGTACGCCGTGACCATCACCTTGGTCGGCTTCGGGTTGGCCGGGATGCTGGTAACGGCACCGCACCCCCCGGGCCACGAAGTGGCAGTATAGTAACGGGGCGTTCGAACTACGCCGACTCCTTCGCCGGCGCTTCGGGGGTAGTTTCCGCTTCCTTCGCCTTTTCCGCCACGGGGGTCTTGTATTCCTCGACGAGCCGGATGACGGCGGGCTTGAGGTGCTTGCGCAGTAGCTCGACGACCCCGCTCTTGCTGGCATGCCAGTTGAGGTCGAACTTCATGCGGTCCGGTATCGTCAGCGTCACGGCCTCATGTTCGAAGTGCACCCGGAATTCCTTCGAATGCCCGTATTCCATCTCCACGATGGCCAGAGCCACCTCGGAAGGGTGCGTGATCTTGTCTCGGACAGTGAACTTGACCTTGATCTTCTTCCCCGCGAGTTCGGGATTGAAGTCCACCCGCACTCGCCCGGGCGTCACATTGAGGACCCGCCCCTTGCGGCCCCGGATCGTGAGGACGGTCCCGATGTCGAGCGAAGCCCCCTCCTTCCGCATCTCCGGGAGCCGGGAAACCTCCCGGACCGAAAAGAGCTCGATGAGGTTCGGGTCGCGTTCGCCGTAGGCCTCCTCCGGGGAGAATTCCTTCTCCACCGTGGATCCCACGGAGAGCGACTCGAGGAGCTTCTCGATGGCCGGCGGGAAGCGCCCTCGGCCTATCTCGTACGGTTGGGGAACCAAGTCCTCGGTCTTCCGGCCACTCCAGTTCGCCGCCTGGGCGACTTCGGCGCTGGTGGTGTCCACGATCTCGCTCTTTCCACCAGACTCGGCCCAGACCTCGTAATCCAAGCGAATGAGGTCGCCTCCGGCAATCGACTGTTCGGGCATACGGCCCCAGGCAGGAGCGACCCAAATTAACCTTTACTCTTTGGAAAAGGGCATTCCCCGAGGAAAGGGGAGCCCCGGTTCACTTGAGCGCTACGATCACGACATTGCTGAGATCGCGCCACAGGACCTCGGCCTCGCGAAAGCCCGCCCGCCTAAGACGGGCCAGATGTCCGCTGGCCGGAAGCGCGTCCTCGTGGTGGCTCTCGGATCCGTACCGGCGCTTTCGTTCGGCGAGGAGCTCGGTCATGCTGGGCATGCGCTCGATGTTCGCCCACCATGTCTCCCACCCCTCGGACGGGTGTTCCTGGGAATACGCATGTTGGGAATCTTGAAGCGCCCGTTCGCAGCGTTCGGCCAGGGATTTGGCACGGCCATCGATGGGCGCTTTGTCCCCATTGAGAAGGATGCCCCCCCTACGCAACACGCTCCGCGCCTCCCGGTACACCCATCCTAACCGGGTTGGGGTGAGCCAGTGCAGGGCCGTCGTCGAGACGACGGCATCGAAACCCCTCGCCTGCGGGATATGACGTGACCACCCCTCCTTTCGAAGGTCGGCATCCACCCACGTCAACCTTCCGTTGAACGTCC
This sequence comes from bacterium, assembly GCA_021832495.1. GTDB lineage: Archaea > Thermoplasmatota > Thermoplasmata > Lutacidiplasmatales > UBA184 > JAJYEA01. Next base: position 11,307 of record JAKBKR010000004.1, read on the forward strand.
CGTAGCCCGCCCGGCCCAGGGCCAGCATCAACGGGTCGTGATCGATCGCAACGACACGGGCGGAGGGGAACCGGCGCAAGAGGCGAACACTGAGGGACCCCGGACCACAGCCCAGGTCTAGGGCCCGAAAACGGGCTGGGAGTCCCGCTCCAATGATGTCGAACATCCGGGAGAACCGCGCTTCCCGGGTGGCGATGTAGCCCTCTTGCATCGCATCCCAGCGACGGATAAGCTCCCGAGCTTGTTTGGGTGAGATCGCGTTCCCTTGCATGTATCCACAAGAGGAATGGATCCGGAAGAAGAAGCTTGCCGCCCGTGGGCCCGGCCGGATTCGAACCGGCGGCCAAGTGGTTATGAGCCACTCGCTCTGACCGCTGAGCTACGGGCCCGTGTCCCGGGGAGGCGCCGCCACGCGGAGTTCCGGGGCCGGGGGGTCGTCCCCCGGCCCTTTTGAACCGCGGACCGTTCGGTTAACAGCCGAGCGCTCTAACCACTGAGCTATGGCGGCACGCCGGGGAGGGGGATGGGGCGCCGAATATTACTTCTTGCTCTGCACCGCCTTCTTGGAGGCGTTGACCGACCGCTTGAGTTTTTTGACCGAGTCGCTGAGCTGATCGATGGACTCGTCCAGGGTGTCCCAATACTCCCGCGCCCGGGACGTGGGGACCGCCCCCTCGGCGGAGGGTTCGATGATACCCTCCCGCTCCAAGAGGTGGAGTGAGTAGCGGACCTTGTGGTTTGGGAGCTTCATCACCTCGGAGAGCTTGAGGATTCCCATCGGCTTGGCCGTGCTCAGCTTCTCCAGGATCGTCACATTCCTCAGTAAAAGGTCCATTTCGGAAAGGATCCGTGCGACCAAGGGAGTTCCGTTCTCGTCCGCACCATCGTATTGCATCGTCGATTCAGGGTCTGACATGCTACACCTTGTTCGTCCCAAGCGCTCCTAGTATTTGAACCCTTGGTCCAGCCTCGAAGCGCCTAGTTCGGTGTCTGGGTCAATACTTAGAGGCAAAAATCGAAGGAACAGACGTGGTAAGCTATGTTTCTCCGAACCGTCTGTAAGTGTGTGTCAGTGGCAGAACTGGGTACGGGCCGGCGCTCTGGATAAAAATTTATCGCGCCGTCAGGGGGCATCGGTAGGGTCCCAGCAAGTCCGGTAGTTCTCATCCAGAGAATCGAGCATGTGCATCTGTGCCGAACTCAGTTCGAAGCCGGTGCTTTCGAGGTTCTCCTTCAGTCGCGCTTCGTGGGTGCTCTTCGGTATCACGACCACACCGTGTTGCATGCCCCAGCGCAACATCACTTGTGCGGGGCTGTGTCCGGTTTCCCGGGCCACTTGGGCGATTACCGGGTCGGTCAACCGCTCCGAGCGGGCAAGGGGACTGTAGGCCTCCAGTTGGATCCGATGGGACTGGCAATACTCGAGGAGTTCCTTCTGGAAGAGGAAGGGATGGAATTCCACCTGGTTCACCGCGGGCACGATGCTCCCCTCCGCCTCGAGCTCCCTCAAGTGCCGGATGGTATAGTTGCTGACACCGATGGAGCGACAGAGCCCTTCTGAGGACAGCTTTTCCAGGGCCCTCCATGAGGCCGTCCGGGCCCCGTGCACGGGCCAATGGATGAGAAATAGGTCGATATAGTCGGTTCCGAGACGTTGGAGGCTCTCGAAGAAACTGGCGCGAGCCCGGTCGAATCCCGCATTGGAAGGCGACATCTTGGTCGTGATGAAGATCTCTTCCCGAGGAACCCCGGAGGCCCTCAACCCCTCCTTCACATCGGATTCGTTGCGGTACGCCTGGGCAGTGTCGATGTGGCGGTACCCTAGGCGGAGCGCTGTCGTCGCCACGCGTCCTGCATCGGACCCAGGCGGGACCTGGTACATACCCGCGCCAATGAACGGCATCCGTTCGCCGTTGTTCAGTGTGGCAGTGGGGATCTCGGTGGTTCGCATGGGGGGCCAAGGTCCGGTAGTCTAATATTTCTTTGGACTAATTGGGAGTTCGGCAGCTCCCGACAGCGGGAAATACCCGTTTGGTTACAGAGCCCCTCAGCGGGCCCGTAGCTTAGACTGGCTGGAGCACCCGGCTGATAACCGGGAGGCCGAGAGTTCAAATCTCTCCGGGCCCATGCTTGGGGCAGGAAGTCGGGGGTGAGCCCCTTCACTTGAAGGAGGAGTACGCAGCGTTTGGACGAGCCATGGATGCTAAGCGGGGCTCGAACGCCCGCTTGGTGTTGTAGTGTTGGTCCGAAGCCGCGCCATCGGCTCCTGCGAAACGTACCCTAAAACCCACGCCGAGAAATCCCCATCAATCTTTGTTGAACTCTGAACCGACAGAGACTCCTTGGTTGGAGTCCCTGCGTTCAATACTGCACCCACAACGCAAGACACTACCCTCATGTAGTTGGGCAACATGAGACCACATTGGGAAATGCCCCGAACAAACGACGATGTGGTTGGCTCCCCCGGGAACTTCGCGGGGTCCGCCACTGGGATGGTGGTCGCAGTGGTGGCGCTGTTGCTCGCCGTTTCCTTGTACCCTATGGCCGGGCCTACGGCGGTTCGCGCACAACCCGAAGAATCTTTCCGCCAGACCAGCGGTGAGCTCACTCACGTCTTCTCTTCCTCGGTGCATCCTACTCCCCGGACAACGGGATGGGTGGTCGCAACGGTGCCGGTGGGCACCTCCCCGTTGTTCGCGACGTGCGATGCTAGGAACGGATACATCTACGTTTCGAACAATGGCTCGGACAATGTGAGCATACTGAGCGGTCCCAACCTGATCGCTACCGTCAAGGTCGGCACCAATCCCTGGTACTCCGGGTATGACCCTGCCGATGGCTACGTGTACGTACCGAACTTCGGCTCTCGCAACGTCAGCGTCCTGAACGGCACCTCTTTGGTGAAGTCCCTTCCGGCAGGCACCGAACCTTCTGCTGCGGTCTACGACCCTGCCGATGGAGACGTATACGTTGTAAATGCCGGGTCCAACAATGTGAGCGTGCTCAAGGGCACCACGGTGCTGGGATCCTTGCGGGTGGGGACCAATCCGCAAATGGCCCTATTTGACTCCGGCAACGGGGATATCTACGTCACGAACTCGGCGACGAACAACGTCACCGTGATCAATGGCACCCGCTTGGTTGGGACGGTTTCCGTCGGCTCCCTCCCGTTGTTTCCTGCGTACGATCCCGCGAGAGGATACGTGTACGTCCCGAACCCCAACTCGGACACGGTGAGCGTGCTGAGCGGCACCTCGGTGGTGGCGAACGTGACTGCAGGAACCGCCCCATCCTTCGCCACATACGATGCTCGCAACGGGTTTGTTTACGTGTCGAACTATGTGGGCACAGTCACCGTATTGAACGGCACTACCGTGGTGGCCACGGTATCGGTGGGAAAACTCCCATGGCTGGCCGCCTACGACGTGGGAAACGGGGATATCTACGTTCCGAACAATGGATCCGCCACCGTGAGCGTGGTCAACGGTACGTCTGTCGTAGCCACCGTGCCAGTCGGGGCCAATCCGCAATATCCCTCCTATGACGCGGGAAGCGGTTATGTCTACGTCCCCAACGCAGGCTCGAACACGGTCAGCGTTCTCGGAGGGTCGGCGCAGACGGTTTACGCCGTCAATTTTTCCGAGTCGGGCCTGCCGGCTGGAACCACCTGGTCGATCACGCTCAATGGGACCACCCAATCTTCACCCACTGGATCGATTCAGTTCATGGAACCGAACGGCACCTACAACTTCACCGTAGGGGTCGTGGCCGGCTACTTCCCCAGTCCGACGCATGGTTCGGTGTTCTTGAAGGGCAACCGTGCCAGCCAATCGATATCATTCAGCCGTTCCGTCTATTCCGTCACGTTCAGTGAGACCGGCCTCCCGTTGAATGGTCTTTGGAATGTCACCCTCAACGGTACGAACCAATCGACGACGACAAAGTCGCTGACCTTCTCGGAACCCAATGGCACGTACAATTTCAGCGTCACATCGGCGATCGGATACCGGGCAACCCCCGCTTCCGGCACGGTCACCGTGAAAGGTGGCGCCGTTTCACAGCCCATCTCATTCCACCCTGCGGGTTCCACCACGTACACGGTCTTGTTCACGGAGTCGGGGCTGCCGACGGGTTCCCCGTGGAACGTCACCCTCAACGGGTTGCTCCGGTCCTCGACCACAACGTCCCTCACGTTCTCGGAGGTGAATGGTTCGTACGCCTACTCGGTCTCCCCGGTCGGAGCATACTCGCCGAACCCCTCCAGCGGCTCGGTCTCGGTCAATGGCGCCCCCACCTCCCAGGCGATCGCATTCGCCATGCTCCCACCGGGAAAATACCGGGTGACCTTCAGCGAGACAGGATTGTCTGCGGGTACCTCGTGGAGCGTGACCTTGAACGGGTCCACGAATACTTCCACTTCGACTACGATATCCTACCTCGAAGGCAACGGTTCCCACCCCTTCTCGGTCAATCCGGTCAGCGGATACCTGGACTCCCCGTCGTCTGGCACGATCACGGTCAACGGGACGGCCACGGGCGCATCCATCAATTTCACCCCGATCCCGCCCGGGACTTACCCCATCACATTCACCGAGACGGGACTCTTGACCGGTACGGGATGGACGGTCACCTTGAGCGGTGCGCCGGGGTCCTCGACCAGCACCACCATCACATTCACCGAGCCGAACGGCAGCTACGCCTTTGTCGTGGGCAACGTGAGCGGATATTCCGCCTCCCCGGCCAGCGGCTCCCTGACGGTCAATGGGACCGCCGTCTCTCGCACCATCGCCTTCACCCCGACCCCTCGGGGCTCGTACAACGTGACGTTCACTGAAACGGGACTCCCGAGCGGAACTTCCTGGAGCGTCCAATTGGGCACGCTCGTTCGGACTTCCATCAGTGCGACCATCTCCTTTGTCGAACAGAACAACACCTACAGCTTCACCGTGGGGCTCGTGAGCGGGTACCTCGCCTCCCCGCCCAGTGGAAACCTGACCGTGAACGGTGCCGACATATCGCAGACCATCCATTTCATGGCCATCCTCCCACCGGTAAAATATCCGGTGACGTTCACCGAGAGCGGACTTCCCGCGGGCACCTCTTGGACCGTTACTTTGAACGGTTCGACGAGCACGTCGTCCAACGGAACCCTCGTCTTCTCTGAACTCAATGGGACGTATTCGTTCACGATTGGCGGAGCCACTGGATATGGCGCCACCCCACCCAGCGGAACGGTCCAGGTGAAAGGTGCCCCGGTCTCGCAACCGATAAGATTCGCCACCCCTTCACCCGGGTACTTGGTCGTTTTTACAGAGACTGGACTTCCTTCCGCCGTCCAGTGGAGCGTCACCCTCAACGGACAGACGAATTCATCCCGGTCGAACATCATCTCCTTTTCCGAGCCGAACGGGAACTACACCTTTGCCGTGGTCGCTCCCTCCGGATACACCGCGCAACCCTCTTCCGGGTCCGTGGCCGTGAAAGGCGCCCAGCAAGGGGTGCCGGTCACCTTCACCCCGGCCAAAGGCACGTCTACGAACACATTCCTTGGACTTCCCGGATATGAAGGTTACCTTCTCGTCGGTGGTGTTGTTGTCGCCCTTGGGATCGCACTTGTGGTGATCCTGGGGCTGCGTCGCCCGCGCACCCCTTCTGCTCCTCCCGAAGCATCGAAAGCCAAAGAGCAGGACCCACCGACTCCCGCACCCGAGTGAGAGGGTCGTATTCTCGCGTTCTTGGGACCTATTCCCAGGACGTCCTTAGGAAATGCCCTCCTCCTGTTCCTTGGAAGTTCGAGCAAGGCTGCAGAGCCGTCTCGTCTCCTAGGATGGGAGGAAAGGTCCGGCTTGGGCAAGGACTACTTCCGCCGTTTCGCATTCTCCCGGACGGTAACCACCCATGTGTGACCCGGCGGCGGTGCCTCCAAACCCTTGGGTAGTGTGACGGGTGGGGGGAACTGTCGCCCCGGGGGCGGGTGGCGGTGGGGTCTCGCGTGCCGGGTCGTTTCGCCGATCACGATGAGGGAAATCACACAGAGCGCACCGAGGGCGATCAGCGCCCAGCCGGCGATGAAAAGCGTGCTGGTCCCGAGGTTCCCCACGGCGCCCACCCATCCCATGGCACCGCCCACCAAGGAGCTCGCGATCCCGACCCCGAGAAGCGCACCCTGGAGCCGCCGCGTGGTCGTCATCGTCCCCTTGGTCCGAGCGACCCGGACAAATCATCGTTTCGCCCAGTCCGCCAAGTCCGGATTTTGGGAGGATGTCGGAATGGGACATTCCGAAGGGGACGCCCCTCGGACTGACGGGCGAGCGTCGCTCCCCTCACCTGCGAGATCTGATGTGTCGAAACTCCTGTCCCCAAGTGTGGAGCGTGTCGTCCCAATGCCGAGAACCGAGGTCCAGCACCGTGAGGTCCGTTCACCGATCGGCCACGTGACAATCGCCTATCGAGGAGCGACGGTGCTTGCCGTCGAGATCCCAAGTGGGCCGGAGCCGAAGTCCGGACCACCGCCCCTCGAATATCCGTATCACCGCGACTATCCGGTCGGGTCCCCGCTCCAGCAGGTTGTCGAGTACTTCCGCGGCGATCGCCGAGAGTTCGACCTCGAACTCGACCTGACCGGCGCCTCCGGGTTCGATGTCCAGGTCTGGACCCAGATGCTCCGGATCCCCTATGGTTCGCAGGCAACGTATGGAGAGCTCGCCGAGCGGGTGGGCAGGCCCGGCGCTGCGCGTGCCGTCGGGGGAGCCGCCCACCGGAATCCCATCCCCCTCATCATCCCCTGCCATCGCGTCGTGGGGAGCGATGGGAGTCTCACTGGCTATGGCCCGGGCCTCTGGCGGAAAAGGTGGCTCCTCGACTTCGAGTCCACCCACCGGTAACCCGCTCGAAAGAGAACGCGCTTCGCTATCCAACCTGGTAGGGAATGGACCATCATCTTCCTTCCGTTCCGACCCCGATGGATCTCTCGCAGCAAACCTAAAGAAGACCCAACCGGTCCACACGAGCATGGAAGATCCCGAGACCATCCGCACGCTCTTGAAGAATTCGAAGACGATCGCCATCGTAGGCTTGAGCGATAAGCCCGACCGCGATTCGAACGAGGTGGGACGATACCTCAAGTCGCACGGGTACCGCGTGATCCCGGTCAACCCCAGTGTTCCCGAGGTCTTGGGGGAGCGCAGTTACCCGTCGCTCCAAGCGATACCGTCCGAAGTCCAGATCGACATCGTGGACGTTTTCCGGAAGAGCGACGCTGTGCCCGGGATCGTCAAGGACCTCCTCCAACGCACCCCGCTCCCCAAGGCCCTTTGGTTGCAGTTAGGCGTCACCGATGCCCCTTCCGGAGCTATGGTGCGTCAACATGGAGTTTCTTTCATCGAGGACCAGTGCATCATGGTCCGGCACCAAGCCCTCTTTCCCGGGTGACCTGGATCCCCTGGCGCGCCCTCGCCTGGAGTTGCCGAGCATCGGCCGGTCCCCATCCGTAGGTGCAACGTTCATTACCGCCCACTGAGTGATATCTTGTGGATGTCGTCGAGGTCCCCCCGTCGTTTTGCCCCTCCGACCCTCCACCGGCCATGATCCGGTGGCCTCGCTCCCTGCGAACCGGGGTCCGGGGCGTATCCCGGAATCCGGTGCACTCAAGACGCCATTCGCCTTCGAAGGGACCGGACACCTTCCGACGGGACCTGCTCTTACAATCCGGGCCCTGGATCATCGCCCTTCTCTCGGTCACGAGCACCTGGGGCCCCGGGCTCGCCCACGCAACTACGGCGTTCGCCACAGACCATCTCCTTAACCCGTCACCTGGGGTGCAGGGTCCGCTCGCCCTTCCCGAGGTGTACGGGTATCTGTGCCTCGCGGAGCCCTCGGCGACGCCTCCCAGCCCGCTCGGGTGCGGTGGATATCTGCCGATACCGGCCACCCCAGTCTATCTCACCCCGTGGAAGGACCTTTCCCCGTCAACTCCGGTAGCGTGGACCGATCACCCGCTATCGATCCCGTGGGAACGGAGCACCGTATCGACCTCCGATGGCAGTTTCGCCCTCAACACATCGGGCGACATCGGCAGCTATGTGCTGTGGGCACCGAACGCCACGGACCGCATCGGCGGCGCCTTCGCGATACTGTCCCTTACGAATTCCACGGTATACTCGAGCCTCGTCGCTTATCCCTACATGCCTCAGGGGAACCAGAGCTTCGTCCTGCCGGCATACAATTCGCTCGTCCCGTACGTGTTCAATGCCAATTGTGTAGGGTGCGGGGCCTTCCACTGGGGCAACGGTGGCGCCCAGGTACCCAACCTCGCGTGGACGCAGGATGGGGCCTTCTACGTGAACGCTTCCGACCGGCTGGTCTTCTACTCCTTCGTGAACCACACGGTCCGGAACATCGCCCCCTGGTGGCCTCTTTTCGACAATGTGATGGAATACGCCGGCGTGGAGAACACCGAGTGGCTCACCACGGATGGGTCCTGGGTCTATGAGTTCGGGTGTGCCAGCAGTTGCTCGTCCGGGTCCGACATCTCGTTTTACGCCGTGAACGTCACCACGGGGCGGACCTTCTCCTGGAACTTCTCTGGAGTGAATGACCAGGCCCTCCGGGTGAACGCCCAGATCAACATGATCGGCCTCCACGGGAACGACTCGACCGCCGCCCTCATTCTGGCGAACGGGACGGTGATCGGATGGGACCTATGGACTCGGCATCAGTGGACCCTGGGAAAGCTCTCCTACTTCGAGGCGAACAATGTCGAGTGGGTCCCCCCCCTTGATTCCTTCATCGATGTGCGGGCAGAGGGGGATACTCAGGATACCGTCAGTCAGTGGGAACTTAGCGATCGGACGGGAACCCTCCAACTGACCGAAGCGTCCAGTCTTTCGTACTGGACCGGGAACACCGCCGTCAATGGGGAGAACTGGGGAGCGTACAATGTGACGGACCACGAACTCGTATTCATGAGCGCGTTCAACTTCACCGTGTTCGGAACCTTCGTGTTCGGGACCCAATGGAACCCCGCCAACGGCACGTACGAGCTTTCTGGGCTCCTGCGCTCCTACGACTCAGCGGCGTACGCCGCACCCTTCGGAGAGTCGGTCGAGGCCTCAGAACATCGCGCCGTCATCCTGGCCTCGGGTGACCTCAACACCGCGGAGGGGATCGATACGTTCTTCAACAATACCCAGCACTTGGACCCCTTCTCCGGAACCTATCAGGACACCAACGTGACCGTGGGCTATGATGGGTGGCAACCCCAACCTCCTGCGGGGTACTGGTACACCACGCTCTCGAACGTGTTCCCCGAGGGGCTCTTTTACAACGCTTCCTATGGTCTGACGGGCTACGGTGTGGATTGCCGGTCCCCGGTCCCCTGCACCATGCTGGGAGGAATCGCCGGTCCACCGGGAACGGTCGAATGGACGTGGCCCGTCGGGTCCCCTCGCTTTCCCTTCCCGGCCAGAGCGCCCCTCGCCCAACCCATGGCCCCGGGGACCGTGCAGAACGTTTCCTATCACCAGGCCAACGACACGTTCCAACTGAACTGGACACCACCTGCTACGGGTGCGAACCCGATCCTGAACTACACCGTAGCCTGGCGGGTCGGCACCAGTTCGGTCCATTGGTCGAACCTCTTCGCCCAAAACCTTACGACTACGCTGAGCGGTCTGCCCGCGTCCGGCACCTTGAACGTCTCGATCTGGGCGAGCAACCTTCACGGGACGGGCCGCGCCCTTTCCCTCTCTGTGGCCTACCCTCAGCTCGAGTCCTACCCTGTGGTGTTCCAGGAGAAGGGGCTCCCGGCCGGGTCCCCCTGGACGGTCAGTATCCTCGGCCAAGCCCATCCGGTGAACGCAACACAGGAGGTGCTGTCGCTCGGAAATGGCACCTACCCTTTCCTCATCACGGGTCCGGCAAATTTCACGGTCTCCCCTTCGAACGGAACCCTCACGGTCAACGGGTCGCCGCAGACCCTCTCGGCTACGTTCAACCCTATCCTCCCATCCCGATACACCGCTGATTTCAAGGAGAGCGGTTTGCCCAACGGTACGGCTTGGGGACTGAGCTTGGATGGTACCTCCTTCTCCGTTACGGGTCCGAGTCTAGTGGTACCCCTCCCGAACGGTACCTTCCCATACACCATCTCGTCTCCCCGCGGGTACCTCGCGAGCCCATCGTCTGGGAACGTGGTGGTCTCGGGGGCTCCGACGGAGGTCAACATCTCCTTCGCCAATGGGACTCCGACCTTGTATCCCGTGACCTTCTCCGAAGTGGGGCTCCCGGGAGGCACCTCATGGTCCGTCGATCTCCAAGGGGTGACCAAGACGGCCAACACCTCGACGATCTCCTTCTGGAACCCCGACGGCAACTATACCTACTCGGTAAACCCGGTTCCGGGTTTCTGGTCGAACGTGAGCGGGGGTACCGTTCGGGTGAACGGGTCCGCTCCCACCCTCCCAGCCTTGGCCTTCCAGCCCATCCCGAAGATCACAAGCCTCCGACTGTTCCCCCCATCGCTTACCCTGAGCCCAGGCTCCAATGCCACGATTTCCACGAACATCGCATGCTCCCCGAGCCCATGTCCGACGAACATCTCTTACACATGGGTCCTCGGCTCGGGGATCGGTCGCTTGAACTCGACGACATCGAGCACGGTAACCTTCATCGCGGGTGCGAGCCCCGGGGTGGGGAACATCGCCGTTGCCGCGTCCTTGTGGGGTCATGCCACGACGGCGATCACAAACATCACGGTGGTGGCAAATGCCACCGTGGTCTCGGCCCTGGCGCTCGCTCCCGTACAGGGGACCGTGGAGACCGGGGGAAGCCTGCTCTTGAGCGCGACGGCGCACTGTTCCCCTTCTCCCTGCCCATCTGGCCTCCCCATCCAGTGGACCGTGAACAACACCGTCGGGGTGGTCCGGGGTGCGGGGCTTGCCGTGGTCTTTGTGGCGGGAAGTATACCGGGCAAGACGGAGATCACGGCCCGGACGACCCTCGGTGGACAAAGCCAAGTGGCCCGGACCGAGATCTCGGTAGAGGGGATACCGAGACCCGGAGCGATCTCGGTCATGATATCCCCGAACGAAGCGAACATCACGGGGGGCGCCTCCCTGGTGCTCCGGGCCGAAGTCGCTTGCGTTCGTGCCCCGTGCTCAGGGCCGACCCTCATCCATTGGTCGCTGAACGACCCCTTGGGCACACTTAATCAGACCACAGGGGCCACGGTCTCGTTCTCAGCCGGAAGCGTGGGAGGCATCGTCACGGTCGTGGCCGGGGCCCGTGAGGGGAATCTTAGCGCGGCGAACCAATCCGAATTGGAGATATGGGTCCCCGCCGTGCATCCATCGGGCCTCGGTCCCTCTTTCCCACAAGGGTTCCTGGGCCTGCCCCAGGCTGTAGGCAATGCCACCCTACTGGTCATGGGGGCCGCTGCGATCGTGGCGATGACCTATCTCTTCCATCGTCGGGATGTGGCCCTGCGCTCCCGACCCGGTCGTTGATCCTCGGGGTCGGGTTTTCCCAAGATATCGAAGACGGAGTGGGTCGACCAAGCAACAGCGAACTTTTGAAGGGATTCGTGATCCAGGGAGCGAAGGTCATGACCCAGCGAAGGCTTACCCGGCAGGAGGAGCGGATCATCGTCCACAAGGGGACCGAACCCCCTTTCTCGGGAGAGTTTGTGGACCACTTCGCCCCCGGGGTCTATCGCTGCAAGCGCTGCGGGACCGCTCTGTACCGTTCGAAGGACAAGTTCCCCTCCAGTTGCGGCTGGCCCTCGTTCGACGACGAGGTCCCAGGAGCGGTGCGCCGCCTCCCGGATCCCGATGG
>JAKBKR010000227.1 GCA_021832495.1 bacterium
CTCGTTCAGCACCCGTTCGCCGATGACGAACGCGGAGAAGACCATTGAGCCCACCAGTGCGAAGGGAAGAAGGTACGGCGGGGCCAGCAACCAAACAAAGAAGATGAAGATCACCTGCACCAGCACGGTCGATGCGATCGACAAGTACTCATGCAATTGGACGCGTGCCTCGGTGGCCGCGAAGGCCCACAGGCCATGCCACGCCGGGCGAGAATCACCGAGCATCTTCCTCGATAGCCCGTCCTACAAGCTGGAGAAATGCCTCTTCCAATGTGACTGGGCCAACCGTTGGGCTGATGCCCCGGGAAAGGGCCAGATTCAGTATCTCGCTGACCCGTCGGGGCTCGGTGATCACGTGGAGCACGCCGTCTCCCGCCATGATGCGCCCGAAGCTCTCATAATCCGTCGGATGGGCACCCGCCTCCGGCATCGTCACTCGAACGGTGCCCCCCACTCGGCGCTTGAGCTCGTCCGCCGTACCTTCGGCCACCACATGTCCATGCTCAACGATGTAGACCCGTTGGGACAAGCTCTCGGCCTCATCTAAGTAGTGCGTGGTCAAGAGGATCGTTGAGCCCCGTTCGGTCAGCTTTCGAAGCGCAGACCACACCCCCCTTCGAGCGAAGGGGTCCATCCCCAATGTGGGCTCGTCCAAGAAGAGCAACGGGGCCTCCGTTGCGAGGACCGTGGCCACCATCGTCCGTTGCTGTTGGCCCCCAGAGAGGGTGACGTTCAGTTGGTCGCGGATATCAAAAATTCCCATGTCCTTGAGCGCGGACTCGGTCCGCTCTCGCGCGATACCTCGGGGGAATCCTCGGGATCGGAGATAAGTGTACACTTGCTCCCACGGGGTAAGGTGGTAGAACGGATGCCCCTCCTGCGGCACCACCGCGATGAGCGGTCGGACTTCCTCGGGTCGTTTGACGGCGTCCAGGCCGAATATCTCGAGGGTTCCGGCGGTCGGGAGCAAGAGCGTGGAGGCAATCTTGAGGAAGGTGGTCTTGCCCGCTCCGTTTCGGCCCAAAAGCGCCACGCGCTCCCCTCGTTTTACGGTAAGGTCCAACCCCCGTAGGGCTTCGACTTCTGGGTGTCCCCGGGTGTGGTAGACTTTACGCATCCCATGAGCCGAGACCGCGAGGTCGGTAGTGGGTGGGTGAAGGTTGGACGACACACCCGCCTCAATCGAGATGTTCAGAATCCCGCAGAGTTGTGCTCGGTCTCAGGCCTCGGAGGAAGTACGAAAGCTCGGGGGGATCGAGATCGAGGTTCTGGGCCAGCCGGTGCTGGAACTCCGTGAAGGTTCGCATTTCGCTGTCTTCGGTCGAGCCCACCGTCCGGAAAAGTCTTTCGACGAACGGGATCATCTCGGAAGCGGCCCGACGGCGTGACATGTGGGCAAAATCGCCGAGTTTTCGGGCGAGTGCTTCCCGGACCCAACGCGTCTCTCGGTTACCGCTTCGGAAGGTTTGGGGGAAATCGATGGCCGGAGGGCGGTAGTTCGGACCCGGGCGACCCGCATGGAAGATCCCCACCGAAGCCCCGCCCGACATGAGCTCGCTCGCGTAGCTCCAGAGCGACCAGATCCTCCAACGGTTTGCCCGGAAGAGGAAAAGATCGGCCCGGGCGAGGGACACTTGGGCTGTCAAAAGGCCCTCCTCATCTTCGGCGAACCCTGGGATGTTCTCCTCCATCCACGGAAGGAGCTCATCTGGAGGGACATCGGCCAGCCGCTGTATCTCCGCGGAGGGCACGAACCGGCCGGTCGATAGTAGCTTTCGCGTCGCTTCGAACAGGCTGCGTTCGACCTCCCGGGAAGTCAGCACCTCGCTCGCATCGTACGTTGGGGGAAGAGCCGAGAACGCCTCCAAGTCGTTCAGGGCCGCCCGAAGGTCTCCGTTCGAGCGTTGAGCGATCAGGTCAAAGGTCCGCGGCGGTACTGTCAGTCCTTCTCGTGTCGCTACTTCCTTTAGGTGGGTCTGTACCGTATTCCCGTCGACTGGAAGGAATCGGATACGAGTCAAGCTCGTCTTCGGTATCGTAGAGGCCCGGAGCACGGCATACGCGTCGGTGGCCGTCAGGATGAGGGGCTGACGGGAAGTCTTCACGATACGCGAAAGCTCCTCGATCGCACCCTCGTCGCCCAAACCCGAGGCCTTCTTCCGGCTCCCAAGCCAGTCGGAAATGTCCATCCCGGCGGAGCGTGGGTAGCGGGCTAATCCCGCAGGGGAAGGTTCCTTGGGAATCTCGTCGAAAGCGTCATAGGCCGACTTTCCCGATAGCTGCCATTGCCGGTTCAACTCTTCAATGCGACGGTATCTCCCCTGGAGAAACTCCCGGAAGCTCACTTCGGGACGTGCTACGCTGCTGCGCCCCTTCCGTCCTGAGCCGAGGGGCAGTGCGTCTACCTCGTCCATGAGCACGAGGCTCCGTCCTCCGCTCGAGGCCGAGAGGTATCGTCCATCGTCGGTAAAGGAATCCGTGATCGAGGCCCGTCCCGCAATCTCGGACAACGCATCCTCGTTCCGCGCATCTGAGGCATTCATCTCCACAATGTTCCAACCCATGTCGTGGGCGAGAGCATGGGCGGCGGAGGTCTTTCCTGAGCCCGTCGGGCCTTCTAGGACAGCAGCTATGACGCTCGGCCGTCCGAGATGCGAGGACCATGCGTTCCCAAACGTCCGGAGCCGGTTCACCGCGTCCCACTGGCCCACGACATCACTCAGGGTGGTGGGTCTCCATCGCTCCGAGAGCGAGGGCATGCGGCCCGGAATCGGTGGATCGAACACGGGGGACTCTCAGGAGGCTCGAGTAGATAGCTCCTATGTCCGTTGGAGCCGCCAGAGAGGTTTGAACTCTCGACCTGCTGATTACAAATCAGCTGCTCTGCCAACTGAGCTATGGCGGCGCTCCGGACGGGGGGAACGCGTGAGGGGATTTAAGCCGAGTCTCGCATAAAAGGCGAACGTGATGGAAAGTCTTTAAGGTCGGGAGCGTGCTATCCTCCTCTCACCAGGAGCGAACCGTGGACGAATCAAACGAGAATGGCTCGCCAGGCCATCCCGACAACTCCACCGGCTCCGTGGCCAGCGCCTTCAACCGGATCCTGGACAAGTCCTCTGTCCTCTACAAGGGCAACCCCGAAGTGCTCCGAGAGAACTACGTCCCCGCCCGCCTCCTCCATCGTGACCGTGAGATCGAGCGGATCGTGGAGATCCTGGCGCCG
Organism: bacterium; assembly: GCA_021832495.1. Classification (GTDB taxonomy): domain Archaea; phylum Thermoplasmatota; class Thermoplasmata; order Lutacidiplasmatales; family UBA184; genus JAJYEA01. The sequence continues at coordinate 3,224 of JAKBKR010000227.1, forward strand.
GCGCTCAAGGGTGCCACCCCTTCGAACATCATGATCTACGGGAAGATTGGGACGGGGAAGACCGCGGTCATCACCCTCATTCGAAAGGACATGGAGCGCCGTCAAGGACTCCCCAAGCCCCTCACATTCATCACCGTGAACTGCGCGAACGTAGACACGCATTATGCCCTGCTCCAGACGCTAGGGAATGCCGTGGCGGAACTAGAGGAGTCCCGCATACCCACCGGTTGGTCCCTTGACCGGGTGTACGTCACGATGCGTTCACTCTTCGAGAAGCGGGGAGGGACTATACTTCTGGTCCTGGATGAGATTGACAAGCTCGTCAAGCGCTCCGGAGACAATGTGCTCTACACCCTCTCGCAGGTCAACTCGGACCTATCCTCCGCAAAGGTCGGGATCATAGGGATCTCGAACGACCTCAAGTTCACGGACTCCATCGATGCTCGGGTACGCAGCCGAATGAATGAGGAGAAGATCCTTTTTCCCCCGTATGACTGGACCCAGCTCCGGGACATCCTCCGGGACCGTGTGCAGGAAGTGTTCGGTGAAGATGTCGTGGAGGCCGGGGTCATCGAACGGTGCGCCGTCTATGCGGCCCAAGAGAACGGCGATGCCCGCCGTGCTCTCGCTTTGCTTCGGGTCTCCGCTCAGATCGCGGAGCGGACCGGATCTTCCGTCATCACCGAGGAGCATGTCCATCGAGCAAAGGCCAGCCTGGAAACGGACATCATCACCGACTGCGTACGGACTCTCCCGGTGCAATGCAAGATACTTCTATGGTCGATTGTCTCTTCAACCGAGCGCCGCCGTGTTCCACTTCCCACAGGGGAGGTCTACGATGGGTACGCCGATCTCTGCAGCCGGATGGGGATCACCGCACTCACGACGCGCAGCATTTTCAATTACATCTCTGAGATGGAGACCCTTGGGCTTATTCACACCGAGCTTCTTTCTCGTGGACGAGGGGGACGATACCGGCAGGTCACCATTGCCGTGCCGGCACAGGAAACGCTT
>JAKBKR010000228.1 GCA_021832495.1 bacterium
CGGCGGTCCAGCCTTTGCCCGTGAAGAACCCGGCCTCGTAGGGACTGTCGCCCGGGAACATCATGTGGGCTCGCTTCTCGCACTGGTCCCCGGCGCACGCGATAGGAATCATGGTACCGAGCATCTCCTCGAGGAGCTCCTCCGAGGGTTCGCTATCGTCCCGCTCTCGCTCTTTTCCCACATCTTCGCCACAGGACCCTCGCTAGTAGACCCTCCCGCTGGTTCTTGCGTGCACGGTGAACGGGCTGCGCTGACCGCTGCGAATGAAGCCGAAGGCACTCAAGTAGCCCCCTACTTGGAGGGATGCAGCCGCGCATCCGCCTCCCCCGAAAGGAGTACCACTATCTGATCCGAATCTCCCGAAGTGCTACCCGACCTCATCGAGAAGTCGTCCGAGCCAAGATCATCGTCCTCGCCCATCGAGGATGGGATGATCACGCGATCGCGGCCAAGCTTGGAATCGACCCCCGCACCGCCGGAACCTGGGTCGACCGATTTGTCCACGACGGCTTCGAAGGACTCTGCGATCGGCCTCGACCGGGCCACGCCCCGGTCTACTCGCTCGAGGATCGGGCCCTCGCCACGGCCCTCGCCTGCGAACTGCCCTCGCGTGAGGGGGCCGACCTCTCTCGCTTCTCCTTCACCGAACTCGCCCGGGAGGTCACCAAAGAACTCCGCCCTGCCCCCAGTCGCTCCACCCTGCACCGCTGGCTGCAGAAGGCCCATCTCCGACCCTGGCGAAGCCAGTACTGGAAGAAACCTCGCGACCCGGAGTTCGGCCCCAAAGCCGCCCGCGTTCTGGACCTCTACCATCGGGTCTGGGAAGGCCAGCCGCTGGGCGCCGGGGATGTGGTGCTCTCCCGGGACGAGAAGACCTGCATCCAGGCGCTGGGTCGGCAGCAGCCGACCCAGCCACCGGCCCCCAACCGACCGATCCGGGTCGAGTTCGAGTATTCCCAGAACGGGACGGTGATCTACCTCGCGGCGCTCGACATGGCCACGGGGAGGGTCTTCGGCGACTTCCCGGTCGCCAACAACAAGGTGACCTTCATGGCGTTCCTGGAGAGACGGATGGCTCAGGAACCCTGTCGATCGGCGCGTCGGGTGTTCCTGATCCTCGACAACGGGTCCGCGCACGACCCACGAACATTCCCGGCTCAAGTGAGGACCCGATGGACCAAGGTTCACGTGGCGTACAATCCGAAGCATGGGAGCTGGCTGAACGCCATCGAACAGCATTTCTCGGTGGTGGAGCGGAAGGCGCTTACGCCCAACGACCTGGCCACCGTGGACGCGGTACAGGCGCGAATCCGGGGGTTCGAACAGCGGCGAAACTGCTACGCTCGCGCTCCTCGATGGAACTGGACGAAGCAGGAGATGCGGGAGTGGCTGTCGGAGCTGGGGCAGGAGCAAGGCCTAAACCTCGGCTCCACGCTCATCCCGGCGTGAGGAAGGAGAAGGCTCGTCGCCCGCCTCGGGTCACTTCCATTCCCCCGGACCTCGTCCCGAAGGTGCGAGCGCGGCTGGAGAGGCACGCCCGGGAGAAGTACGCGGACGTCTGCCGCGAGGTCCGAATCGAGGCGAAGGGTCCGTACCTCTACGTGGACGCGGTGCGGACCGGTCCGGAAGGAGAGTCGGAGGAGGTCGTCAAACTCTGCCGTCTCGGGTTCATCTGGATGGGGGAGTATCTGTGGGACTTCTGGTTCTACAGCTATGCCCATGAGCGGTACGAGAGGAACCTGACGATGGCGGGACGATACCAAGGAAGCCCCGAAGAGTGCTTCGACTGCGCGGCCTTGGCCCACTTGGGGGCAGACCCGTCAAGAATCAGCGGGACGGTCTACTGCCGCCCCACTCCCGACGATTTGACTCTGGTCGGTTAAGGGGAAACGCTTCTCCGCCTCACCTGTCTTCGTGTGGTCTCACTCTTGCTGTGCGCGCATGAGCGGCAACCGGGAGAGGGAACGTTTGACCCTGAGCGTACGTTCTCGTCAACCCGCACCTTCAGCTGTAGACGGTACCGGAGGCAGCGTCCCTACGATAGCGTCAAATGTCGCCAAGGTGAATGGCTCGACTCGAGCCGCACTCCCCACCTCATCTCGCTCACCCAATCTGAAAAGTTGGTCAAACTCGTTGGCAACGATCATGGTCATCTGGGCGTTGCGAACGATGACCCACTCAGACGTATGCTGCCCGGTTTCTGGCCGGTAGCCCATCCCGAACTCCTTCGTTGAGCCTATTACCCTTGAAACGACGTGGCTCTCGAACTTCCTGGTACGAATTCGCAACCGACCGGTTTGGACAGCCCGCTCCGCCCGGGTTACGAGCTTGCGGGACTCGGCGATCAAGTCCTCATGCGCAGTAGCACGGTAATTCGCAAGCGTCGACCTCAATCCATCCAAGTCGACCAAGTAATCGAGTTGGTAACTGCCCGGGCCTTCTAGTCTCCCCCACATCATCGCGAAGTATTCCCTGTGCGATTGGCTTTCGGATTGTTCGGTCGGGAGCAGGAGACCTGGAGTCCGAGACACAATCCTGAGATGAGAGTTCTCCCGATGTAGTTGCTCGAGAGCTGCAATCCACTTCTCACCCGACGTGAAGTGCTCGAGGAGTCGGCGGGCACGCCGGCTCACCATGAGCTGATGGGCGTAGAGTCCAAGCGAAACCGCGATCCCGAGGATTGCGACGTAGATTGCGAGGTCGACGGATGGTGCCATCGGAGCTCCAGAATGTGCCGCCGAGACGGCTTTCGATTTGATAAGTGGCGCCTTTTTATGACCGCGGTACGTCTATAGGTTCAGCTGCTATGTAGCTTTCGCTCGAGGGAGCTGCTTGACCGTGGGCCGAAGGCGCTCTCTACATCATTTTCCCTCGATGAGAACCGTTGGTCCACTCCTGCCTTCAGCTATTTGCGTCCGAAACGCACGAAGACAATTGCAGCGAGGGACCCCAGAGCGGCGTCCTGCACTCAAAGGCGTGCGACCGCCGGTGAGGGCGTCGCAGAAACTACCTTGCAGCTCGGCCGCTCTGGAGCGTGAGGGGTATATGGGGTACCCCGTTTGAGGATTGCGTAAACGACACGCAAGAGAGCGTGGGCGGCGTCAATCGCCCCGCGCTTCGCTCCCTTTCGGCGGGCGCCACGCCGACCCACTCGGGCCACGTAGCTTCCGCGAGCGTTCTGTCGGTGGATGTAGCTCGCTTCGACCAGGATCCAACGCAGGATGTGGTTGCAGTCCGACTTCAGCTTGCCCTTGTACGAGGTGTCGCCGGTCTGGTAGTTCGTCGGACAGAGCCCGCAGTACGAGCTGAGCTCATCGAAGCTATCGAAGCGGTCGATTGGGCATAGAAACGCCACCAACGTGATCGCGATCAGCTCTCCGATGCCTGGAATTGACTCGAGGAGCTGGGCCTCCTTTGACTCGAGGAAGCTGGCGTGGATGGCCGCGTCGAGAGCGCGCGTGCCAAGGTCGAGTTCGCGCAGTCGATCCAGGCCTCGATCCACCTCGGGGAGGTGGAGCGACCGCAGTTCCTCTCGACGGCGCTTGAGCCCGAGGATCCCGTCGTCGTAAGGGATCCCCTTCGCGAGAAGGACCGCGTAGGTGTGGTTCGCCGTCGCTTTCTGCTGCTTACGGTAGAAGACTCGATCTCGAACGGTGCGGCGCAGTGCACGGGACTCCTCGGACGGGACGAAGGCGGTGGGGAGAGCACGAAGGCGGAGTAGCGTGGCCAGAGCTTCCGAGTCGACCTTGTCCGACTTCAGGCTAGCGTCGGCGATGAGGCGGGTCTTGTACGGGTGAGAGAGCACGACATCCGCCCCCGCCGCGAGTGCGGCATCATGGAAATGCGCCCACATCGTGCATGCCTCGATGGCCACATGCTTGATACCGGGAAGTCGCCGGAGATAGGCAATCAGTTCGGCATCGGTAGCTCCGAGCGAGGACTGGTCGATCAACTGGCCGAGCGGATCGACGGCAGTGGCGACGGCTCCCTTTCGGCTTACGTCCAACCCCACGAAGGTCTATAAAACCAGTGACGGAGCCAGTACTTCTCGAACAGGACTTTCTGCGTGTGATAAATGGCGCCCGGACCTCGAAGCTGGAGATCGGGTCGGGGGGAGCCCAGAAAGTTCCCCGACATGAACGCGCTACTTCCCTTCCCCACCTCCAAGAAGCAGGCGCCGTAGCCGTCCCATGTCTGGGGACGACCTCGTCCGAGAATCTGGACCGCGAG
>JAKBKR010000229.1 GCA_021832495.1 bacterium
CGACTTGCATGAAAACCTTCGGGTCAGGGCAGAGTAGACCACCCCGTTTCCATAGAAACGACCCCCGGTATATAAGCCGGTGGCGTCCAGTCCTTCGAGGTCGAGAAAGATGACAACGTTTGAGATAGAGCACCAATGGGAACCGAGCCAGACGAACACAGTGGTCGAGAAGGTGAATGCGGCGATCGGGATCATCAAGAGCGGGAAGGGGCCGGCTGGCTTCCGTCCCCATGTGATCTATGCGATCGGGGGGAAGACCCAGGCGCGCTGCGTGTGGGATGCTCCTAGCGCCAAGGCCCTCGAGGACCTCTACGTCCAGTTGGGAATCCCTACGCGCCGGAAGATCTCCGAGGTCTCCGTCTTCTTCGGATAGGCCGAAGATCTTGGGCTCTCCCCCCGGGGAGAGCCCCCCAACCCTTTCCCCTTCACGGACCCGTGTGTCCGAACCCGGTGTGCTTTCCACCGGTGACCCCCGTGGTCGGGGTCACGAACAGGGGAGCCCCGACGGACCCGGTCCCACCGGGCGGGACCTCCGGAATGGTCCCTTCGCGTCGATGGAGCATGGTGTAGCCCATCGCCACGATCAGGCTGAGGCCAGCCATGGGCACCCAGAGCGCCTCATTGCTGATCCCGAGGAGAAGCGTGCCCAGCGCCGGGGCGAATGCCTGGGCGCTGCTGGTGAAGACATTGTACGCCCCGAAGTAGCTTCCCCTCCGGGCGGGTCCGCTCAGACCGGAGAGCACGGCGTTCTGCAGGGGGCTCGAGATGTCCTCCCCCAAGGTGAGCACGAAGATCGCGGCGAGATCGACGATGAATCCCGGAGAAATGTCGAGGACCAGGAAGGCGCTCCCGTAGAGCAAGGCCCCGACCGCCATCCACAGGAGCCTGCGGCGCTGCACCCCCCAGGAGATGGGGATCTGCAGGGCGACCACCACGATCCCGTTCATGGAGTACACCAGTCCGATCTCGGCGAAGGGAAGATGCTGTGCCGTTCCCAGGAAGAGGGTGAGCGGGGTCCCGAACTGTTGAGTGACGATAGTGAGGGCAAACCCGAGGACCCCAAAGGATACGAGGAAACGGTCCCGGAAGGGATAGCGAAACCCTTCACCCCATCGGTGGGACCCCGGGTCTTCGTTCGATGCCTGGGTCCGTTGCTCGGAGGCCGTACCGCGGAAGGATTCCTTCAGGAAGGCGAGGAGGATGACTCCCTCCCCGATCGCGGTCACGGCGGACATCAGGAATACCACCGGGAGGCCATAGCCCGCGGCCAACAAGCCCCCCACGGCGGGGGCGAGGGCGAATCCAGCGTTCGCAAACACCCGCTGGACACCGAAGGCGACGGTCCGCTCCGCTGGGTGGGTCACATCCCCGAGCATCGCGTTCTGGGCGGGCTGCTGGATGTTGATGAGCACGATGTTGCAGGCCCAGAGGGCCATCATGAGCCCCAACCCGGCGTCCCAAAAGCGGTAGAGCGCAAGGAACACCATGGCCGCTCCGAAGGGGGGCACCATGGCGAACCAGCGCCGGCCATAACGGTCGGTCGCGACCCCGCCGAGAAGGTTCACGAGGACCGAGAGCGGAACGAGGGCGGAGACCAGGAGCCCCACTTGGAAGAGCGAAAGGTGGTACCCCACGTACAGCAGCAGCGGAAGGAAGATCCAGCTTGCCGAGCGACCGCTAGAGCGCACGAAGGCGGCAACCGAAAGTGTGTAGACCCGACGGTCGAGGGTCCTCCACCCTCCTTTCAAGGGAAGCGGTAGCGTACCCATGGGCTTTGGAGGAACGTCCGTCATCGACCTGGGGACCGGGGTTCTCCGCTGGCCGACGTGGAAAGGGCGATCCTCTCGTCAGTACCCCCGGTCCTCCGCTCCTCAGAGGATCCGGAGGTCTTTGCCGGCCCGGATGAAGGCGTCGATGGCAAACCCCACATCGTCCTCCGTCATGGCCGCATTCATGATCGTGCGGATGCGGGCCTGGTCTTTGGCGACCATGGGGAAGACGATCGGAAGCGCGAACACTTGGAGCTCGAAGAGGCGATCGCTCAATTGCTTCGCCTTGGCGCTCTCCCCGACGATGATGGGCGTGATGGGGGTCGTGCTCTTCCCGATATTGAATCCGGCATCTGACATGGCCTTCTTGAACCTCCGGGTGTTCTCCCACAGGCGCCGCACGTGTTCCGGTTCCTGCTCGAGCACATCGATGGCGGCGAGGCAGGCGGCTGCGACGGCCGGAGGATGGGATCCGCTCAGGAGCCAGGTACGCGACTTGTTGAGGGCGAAGTTCACGAGATCACGCGAGCCCGAGACGTGCCCTCCGACCACGCCGAACGCCTTGGAGAATGTGCCCATCTCGACCTGCACGGCGTCCCGCGACAGGTGGAAGTGGGAGACGATTCCCCGGCCGGCTTCTCCCAGCACTCCCTCGCCATGGGCGTCGTCGACGTAGACCATGGCCCCATGGTCCTTTCCCACCTTGGCGATGCGGTCGAGCGGTGCGACGTCCCCGTCCATGGAAAAGACCCCGTCGGTGATGATCAGGATCTTCTGATACGCAGGGGTATGGGCCTCGGCGGAGTTCAGGACCCGTTCGAGGTCGTCCACATCCGCATGACGGTACACGGCCTTGTCCGCCTTCGAGAGACGGACCCCGTCGATGATGCTCCCGTGATTGAGCTCATCGCTCACGATGAGGTCCCCCTCACCGGCAAGCTGGGGGATGAGGCCGGCGTTCGCAGCGAAGCCGGTCTGATAGACGAGGGACGCTTCCGCCCCCTTGAACCGTGCGAGCCGCTTTTCCAGCTCCACATGGACATCCATGGTCCCTGCGATGGGCCGAACAGAGCCGGAGCCCGCCCCGTACCTCTGGACCGCCTCGACCGCGGCCGCCCTGAGCCTGGGGTGCGTGCTGAGACCGAGGTAGTTGTTGGAACAGAACATGAGCACCTTCTTCCCATCGACCTGGCACCAGGGCTCGCTCGGTCCATTCAGCGTATGGATCCTCCAATCGAGGTTCGCTTGCACGAGCTGGGCATACTCCTTGCCCAGGAAGGCCACGGGATTTCGGGACATGGTTTTCACCTAGAGGGTTCCGAAACCGCCGGGCCTATTACGCTTATCCGGGGACCCGAGCGGTCACCACCGGGGCTCGAGAGAGACCTTCGCCGCTGCCCCGGAGTGGAGGACATCCATGGCCTGGGGTAGTTCGCCGATCGGGAACCGGTGGGTGATGATCTTTCGCATGTCCTCTCGGAAGCGGGGTTTGGCCAACAGTCCTTTCACGGTGTACCAGGTGTCGAACATCCGTCGGCCGAAGATGCCGTGCACCCGGGCCGCCTTGAAGATGATCGCATCATCCACGTTCAAGGACACATCCCGGTCGAAAAGACCGAGGAGGGAGACCCGTCCTCCCGGCCGGAGGGCATCGAACGCCAGCCGGAAGGAATCCGGATGTCCCGACATCTCGAGTGCAATGTCAGCCCCCGCGCCTCCGGTGAGGGTGCGGATCTCTGCCGCGGTCCGGGCGCCGAGGTCCTTCGGATTGAGCACGGAATCCGCCCCCATCGTCTGCGCCAGTTCTAGTCGCGTGGGATTGACCTCAGTCGCGATGACCGAGGCCGCTCCGAGCGCTCGCGCGACGAGGATCGCCACCAATCCGATGGGACCGCACCCGGTGATGAGCACGTTCTTGCCGGCAAGGTCCTCCACATTGTCTTCCGGGAGCAGGCAGTGGACCGCGTTGCCGAGCGGTTCCTGGACCGAGGCCAGGGAGGGCTCCAGATTCGGGTCGTTCTTCCAAGCGTTGATCTCGGGGATGACCGCGTACTCTGCGAAGACCCCGTCCGTGTCCACGCCCAGTACCCGGACGTTCTCACAGATGTGCATCCGCCCCGTGCGGCACTGATAACACGTGCCGTCGGCGATGTGGGTTTCCGCGGAGACATTATCCCCAACAGCGAGTCCCCGGACCCCGGCACCCAGCTCGAGCACTTCACCGCTCAACTCATGGCCCAAGATGAGAGGGATCTTCTGAAGGCGCTTTTGGGCCCATTCGTTCCAGTCCCAGATGTGAAGATCTGTGCCGCAGATCGAAGCGGCCCTGAGTCCGACGAGCACTTCGCCCGGACCGGGACGGGGTTCGGGCACCTCTCGGAGTTCTCCCCCCGGGGCCCGGGTCGTCTTCACGAAGGCCTTCATAACGTTCTCTCCGAGCGAACTTCCCGACCACAGT
>JAKBKR010000230.1 GCA_021832495.1 bacterium
CTCCAGATCGCGTTCTACGTCAGGAGAGTTTGAAATTAGCATGTCCATATTGCCGCTTACAACTCGAGTCAAGGTCCTCAGAAGTCGCGACTTGTGGAGGGAAATGTCTGACTGTACCCAAGCCACAAGACGAACTTCTCTGTTCGAGATGCGGGCAATCAGGGCTCCAGCGAAACCATGTGCCAAGGAAGAAATAATAGTAGTACGAGTGCCCCCATCTCTTTTCAAAGTAGCGCAACCCTCTACTATGAAAAACAGCATCGGTATGGCTTGAAATACCAAACTAAAAAGTGGATTGGTCTCGCACTTGTAAACATAAGAGTCGTACTCAAACCACCTCAAAGTCCGCTGTTCGAAATCAGTGTCGGACTTTGCCACCGTCCTCGTCAGAAAAAGTCCCGATTTACCAGTCGTCAAGAGCCGCATTCGAAGTGGCGAGGCACCCCTTCGCACTTGTAGTGACAGAGCTCTGCGCAAGCGTTCCATCATGATGGAACCGCCCCCTGTTTGGCTGATTTGTAGGAAAACAACCGCAGGGGTCGTTTTCACGCTGCTTGATGAGTCACTAGTCATCCCTATATTCGCCAAGTTCGTACCTACTTAAGTTTGTGTTCGGCCTCCCCGTTAGCCTGACGGCTTCAGGGTGTCGGTTCCCCAGTGCAAGGTGGAATTCCGACCCCGGTAGCTCCTTCGGAGCGAGGGACTCGTGGCCGCAATTCTCGAGTCGTTGCGCCTGAACCCGACAGACTAGGACGGCGAGCCCTGCATCTCCAACAGCGGGCGAGAAGATCCGAGGCGCCGATTGGACCGGGCGGAGGTGAAGGCTAGGAAGAACAAACGGCTGCGGCGAGAGACCGCCAAGCCTTGCCGACCATCCCAGATCCATGAGAACCCCGGCGCTTGCTCGAGGGTGCGCAGCGACTCCCCTTGCTCCGCTCGGGCCCGACCTTTCCTTCCGTCGGGGGAACGTCGGAAACCCGGCCCAAGCCTGGTCACGATGGGGTCACCCGCGCACCACTGACCCCGGACCAGAAGCTTTCGGTGAGTTCCGACCAATGGCGAATGCCCCACGGCGGGCACTTGACGCTCCGGAGTGCCGAGACGCAGCAGTAGGTTGAGACGGGACGGAAGCGGGGGGTTGCAGAGCTCACCCTGGCCGTTTACGCACTCCTAGACCGCAGAGACGAAGTCCGTTTGACCCTCCCGGGCGGGAGCCTGTGGGGCATGGACCTTGTCTTCAGGCGGAGATTATGCTGGGGAAATTCGAGGAGGGGCTGCCGCCTCGCAAGTTCGAAGAGAGGCTGCGGCGGCATGGGATCCCGAGTTGCCGTGCGGCCCTCCAAGCAGTAATCTGGGACATGAGCGGGGAGCTTCGGGGCGAAGAAGCGAGAATCCTCCAGAGGCGGCGCGCGGCGTCGTGGTTTATGGCGAGGGGTCGCCCTATAGAATCAATGGCCGGAGGATGTGGATTTGGGTGTTCTGCACCGGGTCCGACCCCTGATGATAATCCGACCGGGCCGAGGCCGTGAGGTAGTCGAGGAGGTGCTGGGGAAGGATTTTGCTCGTTGGATCTCGCCTGGGCTGGATAGAGGGCTACCACACCGGGGTCCTCCAGTACTGCTGGGCGTAACCCCTCAGGTACGTAAGCGCAGAGCCGGAAATGAACTCGGAAGGAGATTCTCTCTATGAGAATCTCTGCGCGGTCTACCGCCAGATGGCGCACGGGCTGGAGACCACCTGCCCGAAGGCCAGAGCTCGGAGGCTCACCGTGGGAGCAGAGAAGCTCACGGGCCCGGCTCCGTTGGGATGGCTGAATTTGGTCTGCGGGAGCCGGGTGGGTGGTGGCGGATCTGCGGATTGGGAATCGGGGCTGGTCAAGTTCCTGAAACATCCGGCATGTACTCCACGAGCAACCGGGGGAAGCGGGGGCCGAGAGAAACGATTGTGACCCGGAGATTCATCGGACCGTTGAGGAACTGGGAAGGGGCGGAGAAATTCGTTCGATTGCCCAGTGCCCTCGGAGGTTGGAAACTTCGGGGAGGGAACGCGGCGACCAGGCCTTATGCGGCGCACAGTTAGCCCAAGGCCCCTCCCAGGGGCTGAACAAGTACGAGGCTAAATGTGTAAAGAGACTCTGGAACCACGGTGACGGGATGCGATCAATCAACCAAACAAAGGTAGGCCCCCTTCCCCGACTTGGGTCGCATGTCGAAATTCATGACTCCGCTGTCATCTACCCGGCAACTCAGATAGGCTCTCGAACTGCGGTCTTCGAGGGCGCGATCGTCGGCCGCGTTCCCAAGAGTACGAGGGCCGTTTCTCGAAGGGTCGCAACCCGGTTTCGGCCCACGGTTGTCGGTAAGGATTGTGTGATCTGCCCTCACGCCATCCTGTATGCAGATGTCCGTGTTGGACCGGGTTCGTTGATCGGGGACGGGGCGTCAGTTCGGGAAGGCGTGCGAATCGGTAAGAAGTGCTTGCTGGGTCGGTACGTCACCATCAACTACGCCACCCGTATCGGTGACAACACTAAGATTATGGATGGAACCCACATCACCGGGAACATGCGCATCGGGTCGAATGTTTTCATTGGGCCGTTGGTCTCTTCGGCCAACGATAACACGATGGGATCGCGAGATTACTCCGAAAAGCTCAGGGGGCCAGTCATCGAGGATGGGGCCAAAATCGGGGCCGGTGCGACCCTCTTGCCGGGAGTAAGGATTGGTCGCTCGGCGATCGTTGGGGCAGGAGCTACCGTCACCCGCAATGTGCCCCGTGGTTCGGTCGTATTTGGAACGCCAGCTCGGCCACATCAAGGGGCGCTTCGGCCAGATGGTTGATACTCTAGCGGACACGTAACCGGGGCTACCAGATCCTCGACCCGATTGCCTACACCCGTGAGGTTCCGATCGAGCCGGCTGAGGTCTCTCTTGGGCCGGGGATTGCGCTCAATCCTGGGAGTCACATCGAGTAAGTAGCAGGCGGACCTCCCTCACCCCTATGCTCCTCGATGCCCGCGCCTGTCCTCGGCCGGTAAGTTCGCTATTGCGCTTTGCCTTGAATGGTTCCGGTTAACCTCGTCATTCACCGGATCGGGGGGAGCAGCAGCTCCGAGCGCCGGATGAGCGAGGCGACCAATTTGGGGTGCGCCGGCATCCATCCGAGTTCTCGCCTTACCCCGGCCCGAATCTTTTCCCCCGTCGTCGGACACCCGTTCGCCAACCGCTGGTGCTTCATGACTGTCCATACTTGTTCAACCGGATCCTGCCCCGGTGCGTACGGCGCGAACTGCCGCGCCTCCAGCCGTCCTCGATGCTCCCACAAAAACGCCTTCATCTCCTTCCGTCGGCGATTTGTCCCGTTGTCCCCGATCACCATTCACCCTCCGGGCACCCCTGGTATCGTAGCAATGAGTGCACGCTCCTTCGAGGAAAGGCTGGAGCTCCATCAGTTGTTCGGCTGTCAGCCGACGAGCGGGTCTGTGGTGCTTGTGCTCGCGCCACGGCCGAGGGACCTTGGCTTGGCGTCACCTGTCCCAGTCCCTAGCGGGTCTCCAGGCGACCCCGAGACGACGGGCCGCATCCGCCTTGGAGGCACCCCACCGAAGCCAACGGTAGGCAGCCTCCGCCGCCCTCCCTGGTCGGGCACCGAACGACGGCGACGCATCCAGGCATGTGGAAGTCTTTGACCGTCCCCCTTCCTGCGCGCCACAACAGGGTATAGCCCGGCTAGAAGCGAGCAGTACTACTCAAAGAACAGTAAGGGCGCCTCCGTTCGGCCCGCCTCACCCTCTTCGCTGAACGCACGTCAGGCAGTGGGCTCCCCCATACCCTCCCGTGATCTCCTCCAGGCGCAGGCTCTGGACCGAGACACCGGCGGAACGGAGCTTCGGGGTTCTCGGGAAGAGGGTGCCGGAGCTTCGGAGCTCCTCGAGCTCGCCCCGGGCGGTCCGATACAGCCGACCATACCGGGCGGGCCGTCGCCGGGCCCCCTGGGCCAGGTGGGCCAGCACCCGGTCGGCCGTCCGGCTCACATCCACCGCGATGATGCGCCGGTCCCGGATGGCGAGGAAGTTCGATGCATAGCTCATCTGCTCGATGGTCGAAATGGGGACGACCTCAACCCCCTTGCCCTCCAGGTAGCTGGCGAGGTTCGTCGGTCGATCGATCCGCACCAACCGTGAGCCTCGGCGCCGGTACACCGAGGTC
>JAKBKR010000231.1 GCA_021832495.1 bacterium
AACCTGTCGGTGGGATATGTCTTGGAAGGCGATCTCGACGGAGCCAAGCGCACGCTCGCGGAGTTCCGACAGCTGTGCCACCGGTTCCGCTTCACGCGGGCCATACCTCTCTCCCGGGTCCGGGAAGCCGATATCGCCCTCCACGAACGTCGATGGAAAGAGGCGTGCGACCTGTTCGAAGAAGCCGAGCAACAGATGATACAGTCTGGCGATCTCGAGCTCCTGCTCTCGGTACGGCTTTCCCACGTGGACGCCCTACTTTGCCTCGGGGACCTGTCCCGGGCTCTAAGCATCATCGCAACGATCCGGTCCTCGGAGCAGGACTTGCGCATTTCTGAGCTCGCAAGCCTCTTGATGCTGGAGGGACGGGTCTTGCTTGCGCAAGGGGAGCGGGAGGGGTCCCGCCAAAAGTTCGATGAGGCCCTCGCCCATGCCGCGCGGGTGGAGAACTCATTCGACCAAGGAATGGTAGAACGACACCTTGCGCAGTGGGAAGAACGCTTTGGAAATGCCGAAAAGGCCCAGGCACTCCGAGCCAGTGCCCGGACCCGGCTCGTGAAGTGCGGTGTTGCGCCTAAGTCCTGGGCGATGGAGTGGCCACCCCCTTTCCCGGACGCCGCTCCTCGGGATTGAAGGCCGGGTGGCCACAGAAAGCTCGTTCGAGCCGAGGTTCATGGTCCACCTCGGAGCGAAGTTGCCCTCCAGAAGGATCCGGGCGAAAGCAAAACCATGAAGGTAAGGATGGGCATGAATACCGTTGAATAACAACCGACAGGATAAGTACTGCAGCCCTCATTCGGAATCCCGTGCGAACGCTCCGAGGGTTAGGCCCCATCAGGTCAAGTTCAATCCGCGTCGGAAGACCAACGCCCTCTCCGTCAGATCCTTGGTTCCCCGGAGGCGAACCCGTATGAGGATGCCCCCGTACCTCTCGGTGTACGGCTTTGCCATGGCCGCCGTCGCCCTTCTCCTTGTGCCGACCGGGATCGTGTTCCATCTTCCCCCCGTCCCGAACTCGACCGGGGTCGCCCACGCCCCCGATCACCTCTCCACTCCCACTCATTCCCGGTCCGTGGTCCCCACATCCGAAAATTCCCCTTCGAGTCCGCTCTATGCCGCCGAGCGTTCGCTCGCCCAGGGGGCGGGCCCGGCCTATGGTCGCCCCACCTCGTGTGCGGAGGAGGGAAGTTCTGCCCGCTGTGCCCCCACGAAGCCCTCCGCCCCCCTCACAACTCCGCCTGGGGCTGTCGGATGGAGAGAGGTGTACCCTGCGGTCCCCTCGCCTCGGTCAGACGAGGTTCTCGTCATCGATACAAAGGACAATGTCACCCTACTCTTCGGAGGGGTGTCTGCCCAGGGGATCTACCTCGGAGATACTTGGGAGTTTCATTCGGCCTCCGCCTGTTGGCCCTACTCTAGCGCCTGCTCTTTGTTCACGAACACCGGACCTCCCGGGGGCTATTGGCAAGAGTTGAATGGAACCGTAGCGCCTTCCCCCCGCGCCAACGCGAGCGCAACCTATGATCGGATGGACAACGAGGTGCTTCTCTTCGGTGGCGAGGGGCCCGGAGGCACTGCCCTTAACGATACTTGGACGTTCCAGGATGGCAACTGGACTGAGGTGAATTCTGTAGCGTCCCCGTCGGCGCGATTTGCGGCCGCGATCTCGGGAGGCAGTGATGGCCGAGCCGTCTGGGGTCCTCCCACAGATCCGGTCGTCCTATTCGGAGGCGAGACGGCGAGCGGTCGAATGCTGGGGGATACCTGGCAGTTCTCCGCTGGACAGTGGTCCAACGTGACCCCGGCCCGGAGTCCCCCACCGCGTGCGTTCTCGAGCCTGCTTTGGACCTCCGCTCCATCATTCGCCCTTTTCGGCGGGCTCGGATCGAACCACGTCGTACTTGGCGACCTTTGGATCTGGACCTCAGATCCGCTCGGGACATGCGGGGCGAGCGGCCTTCCCACGGTATTCTGCGTTTGGCACAATGTGACGGCCAATTTCACCGGCAACCTCCCCTCCCCCCGGTATGGGATGGCGTACTCCTCGAATGGAGGCAAGCTCTACGGCGGCATGGGTCCGGGTGGGGAACTCTACGGCGACCTCTGGGACTTCACGAACCTCGGCGGCAACGGGGCCCTTACGAACATGACGAAGTCGGACATTCTCGTGAACCACCCCCCTCCCCCTCGAAGCGGCTCGGCCCTATGCGTCCCCTCCGCCATTTATCCTGGCGGATACGAGACGATGGAAATCTATCTGTGGGGGGGCAAGAGCCCTTCCGGAGAGGCCCTTGGGGACAGCTGGACATTGGAGCTCGTGAATTTCGGGAACAATAGCACGACGGAATACTGGTGGATCAACATGACCTCGAGCTATCAACTTCCCCAGGGACCCCCTCCCGTCACCGGGATGAGCATGGTCTACGACGACGCCGACCAGGAGGTCGTGCTCTTCGGAGGGTTCTCGGACGAGATCGATACCCTCGTTCCCCAGGGCCCCCTTAACGACACCTGGACGTATTCGAACGGGGTCTGGACCAATGTGACCTCGTATCCGTCCCCATCCGCACGGTGGGACGCTTCGATGGCCTACGACCCCGCCGACTCCGATGTGGTCCTGTATGGCGGGATCAGCGGGACGGCGGACCCGGCGTACACCAATGACGCCGCCTTGGGGGACACCTGGACCTTCGCGGCGGGCTCCTGGACCGATATCTCACAAATGGTCACTGTCAATGACTCCAGCCAGCCATTCTTCGAGCAGCTTGGAATGCTTCCGCGCGGCGGGGCGTCGCTGGCGTGGGACCCACAAGACCAGGGCCTTCTTTTGTTCGGCGGTTGGGACTCATTGACGGGGCATTGCATATACATCGTGAACGTCCTCTTGAAACCCTGCGGGGAAGCGGGGGGCACTTGGCTCTTCAGCAACGACACATGGACCCGATTGACTGCCTCCGGTCCGGCCAACCGTTCCAACGCGGGGATGGTCTGGGACTACGCCGACAATTACATGGTGTTGTTCGGAGGACTCGACGGGCAGGATTTCTACGGGCTGCGGAGCGGATTGAACCTGGGGTTCCTCGACGATACCTGGAAGTTCACGAACGACACCTGGACCCAGTTGAACCCTACCACCCCTCCCCCCCTCGTCGGAGCCCCTCAGCTGGCGTACGACCAGAACGACCACGAGGTCATCCTCTTCGGTTCCGGGGCGCCATACCCGACCCTGTGGCCCGCCTTCCCGGGGGACCTGCCGTCGACCGTCAACAACGGTACCAACGCAACGTGGGCCTTCCGCGCGGGTCAGTGGACGAACCTTTCCGTTGCGCTATCAGAAGCTCCACCCATCTCCAACGACGGGGCGATGGTGTTCGACCAGGCGGACAACACGATCGTGTACGTGACGGGAGACACGCCGCCCTACGTTGCAAGCGCCGCCCCTATCCCTTCAGGGTATCCCTACTGGACGACCGTGGTGCCGTACAACTGCTACCCCACGGCGGAGAGCGTCCAACTCTTCCCAGTTTCCGGCGGTTATTGCTGGGGGACCACCTGGACGTTCGGGCCTCCGCCCCTTCGTGCGCTCGCCACGGCGACCCCGGCCCAGGGGCTCTCGCCGCTCACGGTCCACTTCACGGGGGCAGCGGTGGAGGGCACGGGCCCGTACCGCTACCTCTGGAACTTCGGAGATGCCTCACCGGAATCCACTGCCCAGAACCCGACCCACACGTACAACGCCACGGCCATCTTCACAGCGACGCTCACGGTCACCGACAAGAACGACACGAACGCCTCCGTCCGTCTCGAGATCTCGACGCTCTGCCCAAACTCGGGGAATTTCGTCTGTGTGGTGAGCCATTATGGGGGGTACTTCTTGCATGGGATCTCCGTCCAGAATACTCTCGGGGTATATGCCGAGGACAACAACCAATCGGCCACATCCGTCACCGGGACGATCGGGGGCGCAACGTACACCTTCTCCGCCCCGAAAGGCACCAATGGCGCCTGGACGGTCTCCATCGATATGGGTCAGTTGGCCCCCCGTTCCGTTCTGGATGTGACGGCAACCTTCCCGGGAGGGGGCACGCTTTCGGAGAATTACAATCTGGGGATCATCGACACTCCGTCGTGGTTGACGGATTTCTTGGGGGGAGGTCCCACAAACGCCC
>JAKBKR010000232.1 GCA_021832495.1 bacterium
CCATTTTCACCAGAAACCCTTCAACTCAATTTTTCTTTCACCTTCCATTTCTCCCCTCCCTGCTACTTGGAAAGGTTCCCGTCCATCTTTCTGCTTCCGGGCTTTCCACGCAGCACTCTTGCAGGTATTAGCCGGAAGCCCCACCGCCTGGGCGACCGTAGCCCAAGGCTTTCCCTGGGCGCGGAGTTTGAGCAGAGCTTCCAGCTTCTCCGGGGTCACCCGGATGGGCCGATGCCAAGGCCTTCCCGACCGGGTCTGTCGCCGCCCCTCCTTGAGCTCCCGCATGGCCACGCTGACCCGTTCCGCTCTCCTCCGCGACTCGAAGGTGGCAATGACCGGGAGGATGGCGCGGAGCAGATCCCGCCCCATGTTCGGGGACCCATCCTCCGAGGAGTCGATCATGGGCTCCTTGAAGGAGTGGAACTTCACCCCCTGTGCTTCTATCTCCTCGATGGATCTGACCGCCTCCGAGAAACGCGTGGACCGGGACCATCGGTCCAGGCTCCAGACGAGGACGTTCCCCCACGGCCTCTCGGGGTTGGAGGCATCCCGCAGGAGGCGTTCATAAGCGGGGCGGTCCACCTTCCCGGTGGCCGAGAGCTTCTCCCGGTAGACCTCAACTACTTCCCACCCCCGAGATGTCGCATAGGCTCGGAGGTCCCGTTCCTGGCCCTCCAAGTCCTGTTCCCCTGTCGAGACGCGGACGTACAGGGCGACCCTCTCCATCACTTCCCTCCCCGTCTTCCGGTCGCAAGCAAGCCGCCCAGGTTGCGCCGGAGGATGGCCCATGACTTCGGGGACGCTTCTATCCCGAGGCTCCTCCGCCCCAGACGGTAGGCGGCAAGGAGCGTGGTCCCGGACCCAGCGTAGGGTTCGAGAATGAGATCGCCGGGACGGGTCAAGAGCAGGATGAGATAGCGGACCAGGTCGATGGGCTTCGCCGCGTATAGCTGGCCCGTGCGGGTCGGAGCGGAGAAGACCACGTCGGCGGGGTAACGCCAGCCCGTGTCCTCTCCTTCATATGGACCGACATAACTGTGCCATTGCGCGAGCCGGGCCCCGCGCTTGTAGTGACCGCGCGGCTTGCCCCGTCGATGCATCGCTCCGGTGTTCTAGGTCAGGTCCTCGCACTTCGACCCCACCCCCCTGACGCAATGGATGCGTTCGTGACTGTGGAGGGGGGTCCCGCCGGGCCCCTGCAACATCCCGGTACGCAAAGGGGCCTCGGGGCCAGCGGCCTTCACCCACACGATCTCGAACCGATAGGCCAAGAACTGCTCGAACGCGGCGACCGCCCGCGCCGCCATCACCCCTTGGCCATGAAAGACGACTTGGCCGGTGGGCTTGAGGAGTCGAGCCGCCTCCCTTCCGAGCCAGGACCAGTCCGGGGCGTGGTCCCAATCACCTTGAGTGAGGCCGTACGGAGGGTCGAGGTAGATGAGGTCGAAAGACCCGGAGGGGAGGGTAGGAAGAACATGCTCGCTGATTCCAGACCGGACATCCGGGGGGAAGAGGGTGGGTTTCTCCCGACCGTAACTCTCCCGGACGATGTGCTGCTGCTTGCCGCTCAGGTAGGAGCGGTCGCAGAGTCGCCAGTAAGGGCCATGCCGGCATAAGACAAATTGAGGGGAGCGCTCGAGGAGAGCCGTAAGACACCCTTCCCCATCATGGCCCGGAGTGTGTCTTACGGCCTCCGGCGTGACCGGCTCGGGTGTGTGTCCCATTCCCTCCCGGCTCAAGTGGACCCCCCCACCGGAATCAGGCCCACCCGGACCCTTTCGACTATCTCCCCGGTCCGGCGGTCGATGACCGCACCGTCAGAATAGACGAGGAGTGACCCCCGCCCCTTGATCTTCCACGCTACCACTTCACCGTGACCGTTGGGAGGGGAGGATAGGGAAGGGTCAGGGGCCAAGCTCCCTTCCCTCCGGGCGTTCGCCAGTGCGCGGTCGGCCAGGGTCGGGCCAAGATGGGACTCCTCCGGGACCGGGCCGGATGGGGCCTCAGGCGCACCCTGGCTAACATGGCTAACATGGCTAACATTGTCGGCGTCACCGTGCATGTTAGCCATGTTAGCCATGTTAGCCACCCCCTGCCTGCGCTCCCACTCCTTCTTGGGAATGTTCCAAGTAGTGCGGTTGACGGGATGGGTGAGCCAGGCTGGGTCGATGCCCAGGTCGTTCCGTAGCTTCGCAATCTGGGGGCTTGTGAGCAGTCGCTCGTGTCTCTCTTTCCGCCTCGCGTTGAGTGCGTCCGCAAAGTCCTTTTGCCGAATCACATAGAACTCCGCCTCCTTGGTGAGAGTCCCTGTGCGTGCGATGATCTCCTCCACCACGTCCCGAGCGTCCTCTATACCTATGTCCGTATTCGCCTCGGCAACCTCCCGCCTGAGCCCGAGCGCGGCCCGGAGGGAGTCGGTCACATCGACCCCGACAGCATCCGCCACAGCTAGGACGACCACGCTCAGCTGGGACTCTCGGGAGGAGCCCGAAAGGTCCCCGACCACCGCCTCCACCTGCGACAACCACTCATCCCCGTCATAGATGGGGGGTGTCCATTCCTTGATGATGCGGGTGGCCCACTTCGGCAGTCGAAGCGGGAGGTCGCCAAAGCGCCGATCCATGTTCCGGGCGACTAACCGTAACCCCTCCCGACCCTTCAGGGCGGTTGTGGGGAGGGGGATAGTGAAGCCCCGGTCCTCAAGTGCGTCGTCCACTGCCCCCCGGAACCCGAAGGCCTTTGCCCCAAACGTGGGACACGCGTCCAGCTGCTTCTTGGCCGGGTCCCACCGCAGGTAGGGTTTGCCGAGAGTGTAGCCATCCCTAGCGATGGATGCAAGAGCGGAGTCCCGCTCCGCGTCCTTCACGGCATCGAACTCATCTGCGAGCACCGCCCCACATGGATGGTCTGCCAGCCAGTGAACGAGTGCCGCGACGCTGACGTTGGAGGCGTTGAGCCCTCCCGTCAAGGCGGAGAGGACATCCAGGGCGGTCGTCTTGCCCTTTCCCTTTGACCCAGAAAAATGAAGATAGAAAACGGAGGGCAGCCTGCTCGCGATGTAGGACTGCATCACCCAGAGAGCGGCGAGGTCGTAGCCCCACTCCTCGGACCAGTAGAGGTAGTGACGGAGCTTGCCCTTGATCTCGGCGAACAGGCCGGGACCGTCCGTCCCGGTGCCCTCGGCGATGGCCGCCCGGACCTCTTCGGGGGTGACAGTGACGGCGGTCATGGCCTACCTCCGCGAGCCCGGACCTTCTCGGCGAGCGCGAGGAGGGGAGGCCCCCAGTCCTGGCCCAAAGACTCACACCCTCGCATTACCGCGTCAGTGGCCTCGTCACCGACCGTCTCGAGTGCATCCCGATAGCGAAGGAGATAGGCCGCTCGGCTGCCGGGGTGCGGAGCGCAGTCGCTGTACATTTTGATGACCCGTTTGAGGTTCGCGAGATCGGCGTTCTCCGTCTCGTTCAAGGCACCTCCATTCTCAACCGGAGTAGCCGAACTAGGCTGGGGAACAGAGCATCGAAGGCGGCGACATCCAGCTCGTCGGGCTGGGCAAGGATGGCCTCGCGGCCCGGATGACCGGGCTGAAGGTCTCGAGTAACTGACTCTTTGGCACGGATGAGATTAACATGGGGAGGCGACATCACCTTCCCCCTCCGCATCTGTGCACCCTTGTAATCAAGTAACTGCCGAGTTCCTCTGTCCCTTTGGGGCACACAATGAGAACCCCATCGTAGAGAAGGGTGACCGTTTCACCCTTAGTGAAGTTGAAATTCGCGAAGTCCCTCGGAATGGTAATGTAAGGAGTCCTCGCGATCCCCAGTTCTCCGACCTTCCGGGTAGTTCTGCTCGGCACGTATAGACCAAAGCATTTACATAGATGAACAACTATGGTAAACTCCCTAGGAAGATGAACAGAGATGGCCACGAGGAAGCGAGGGACGAGACCGGGTCCCAAGAAACAGGACGTAACCGTTCCGTCTCAAGCCACGGAAGGAGCCCTTCTCGAATTGGCGCGGTCTATTCCCGTGGACCGCACTACGGGACATGGGTTGCCAGACCTCGGGTTCTCCAAGAAGGAGATCAGGGCCGAGGTCCGAAGGAGAAAAGGATGGAAGGCCGTCCGTGCCTACAGAGCAGTCGAGAGGGGACTCGACA
>JAKBKR010000233.1 GCA_021832495.1 bacterium
CGCACTGGCTCGCCGATGCGTTTCGACTGTCGTAGGCGTAACCGCACGCTGTGTACGTCCCGGCCCCGTTGTAGGTGTGGGTGACGTTCATGCCCTGCCCCCAGGGGGTGTTGTCCCCGAAGTTCCAGTTGACCCCGTAGGGCGGGCTCCCACCCGAGACCGTTGCCATGAAGCTCACGGTGAGGGGTGCTGGACCCGAGGCGGGGGATGGCGAAGTGGCGACCTGAATGGCGAGTTGGGAGGTCCCGTTCGTCCCGGTCACTGCGAGCTGGGTGCTGGCGTTCGCCCGGGTACCGTTCGCATCTGTCACAACGACCCCCAGCAGGTAGCTTCCGGGGGTCGCGGGAGTGCAGGAGAACGCCGCGGCGGTGGAAGAACACCCCGACGGTAGTCCCTGGTAGGTATAGGAGTAAGGAGTCGTGCCGCCACTGACCACGGTTGAGATGTGGGTGGAACCCCCGAGCGAGACCGTGGCGGGGTTGGCCGTGAAGGAGGTGATGGTGAGGGGACCTCCAGAAGCCAAGGAGAAGGAGATTGCCACCCGCACCACGCTCCCGTTCACCACCACGTTCCCTGAGGAGGGCGACGCAGAATAGCCCGAGACCCCACCGACCGTGTATGCGTACGATCCATTGGGTTCCGAGAAGAAGATCGCCTTGAGCGAGGAGGACTGCGATTGTCCGTTCAGGATCACGGACCACGATGTTCCCGACGGAAGACCACTTTCCGTGAAGTTCACGAGGTAGGTCGTTCCGGTGCCGTTCTCCGGGACCGCTTGGTCCGTCACGGAAGGACTGCCACCCCCCGGAACGGGGCCGGAGGGAAGGACACCCAGAACGCCGGGGAGCGCCATCGCGAGGAGGCCGGCGACCACCACCACGGCCAGAGGCCAGACGGGCAACCGTTCACCCGGCTTGTCGGATATCCCTCTTTGTCGAGGATTGCGGGAATGCCGTGAGGGTACGGACCCGCCACGTCGCAGGCGCTCGCCGCGTTCAATTACCGATGGGACTTCCTTGGGCGTCATCGGATGCTATCATGGGCTCTCCGCCCTTAAATATCCTCGGTGAAGATACATGTTGTATACATGTTGTAGGGTAGGAGATCCCCGGTTCTGATCTCCCGGAGGGTGCCGGTTCGCCTTGAGCCCCTTCCCAAGGAGTTGGTCGAAGGGTTGGAGAGGATCCGGGTGGTGCTGGGACGAACACCGGAGGGGAAGCCTTGTCCCGTGCTGGAGAAGATGGGGTGAGAGGAGACCCAGTTGTTCTCGCGGTTGAACCTGGCGCAGTCCATCTCGGCACAAGTAAAGGGCCAAAGGAGGGGGTGTAGTGTTACAGACCCCTCCCCGAAGAATAGACTCCGTTGACCCAGTTCAAGTGAGTGTTGCCGAGAGAGGCAGGGACATGGCCCGTCTATCGGGCCCATCAGTAGTGAAGGACCGTTGCCCCTTCCTCCAACCGGGTACGTTCTGCCAAGGGTAAGGACGACGGATTGAGCTGTACAAGGACCGTGCCCTTGTTCTCTTGGGCTATTTCGCGCACAACATCCAAAAGCCTCCGTGCTCCCTTGACCTGATTCGCATCGATAATCATGTCCAAGGCCTCGACGACCACGGCTTTACCCTCGCCAGTACGGAGATGGGCTTCCAGAAGGTGACCTATCCTGTCGAGGTCCCCGGGTTTAATCTTGTTCTCTCTCCCACGGGAGGTACGGAAACCGCAGCCCCTGGCTGAATCCCCCCAGTGTCCTTCACCGTTCCAATCGAGTAACTTCCGTTCCGGATACTCATCCCACCCCTGACCGAAAACGGAAGGGGCTTGGCATGAACAGGAGAATCGCAAGAAGCACCGTAAGGAGGCAGACAGGAGGTATCCCGATCGGCCTTCCCGACGGGCGATGAACAGCTTGTCCAGCACTGTCCCTCTGAGCCGCCCCCATCATCCCGGATGCTCCAGTGAACCTTCCTTGGGAATACGTTAAGCTACTAATACGCTTATGGTGGGCATACGGCGTACCTCCAACTGGCAGCGTATCCGTCGAGCAATGTCAGGTCTGTGTGTTCGACATCCCCAGATTGCGGGAAGCACCTGTTCACGGTGTTGTTGATCGTGAGTGTTGCGGTCATAGGTTCACAATGTGCGCCGCCAGATTCGCCATGACGAAGATGAGCCCCACTTGAAAGACCGCCTGGACGCCCGCGAGGCGGGCGTTGAGCAGACCGAGCCGCCCGATCTTCCCGATGTCTGGGCGCTCTTTCCTCAACTCCAGGACGATCCGCAGTTCGTTCGGAAGGAAGATGCCGAAACCCTGCCCCACCAGGATGATGACGAAGAGGCCCGCGCGTTGAATCGCTAGGTAGTGGAGGTTGAATATTCCCTCCATCAAGGCGAGGTAGATGCCAGCGGTGATGGTGACGGAGGCGAGCGCGGGCATCAGGAAGAGCATGGTAGGGACGAGGCGCTGGACGAAGTCGGCCCGGGCGGGCCCGGACATCCGCCCGATGATGGGCCCGATCACGAGCCCCATGAAGATGTCGATACCGGTCCACATTCCGCCAAAGATCACATGCACGTAGTCCAGATAGACGAACCTGTCGACAGAGAGAGCGGCCACCAACGCAAGGATGGGGACAAAAAGAAGCGGGAAGGCCTTCCAGGTGAGGATGGGGGATGGCACCGTGGTGTGAGTCTCTGCTGCTGTTGTCATCGGCCTTACACTGGAATGAGTGTGCAGATTATTCATAAATTCCGCTCTCGGTGACGCCCAAGTACCGCGAAGTTACTCTCTTGGATGGTTGCTATGTTCGTCTGTGTTTGGTCCCATAAAACTCCACTTCTTGCAGGTGGGGCACTTCCTCAATACTAAGGATCCCATATGCGGAAGAAAGGGGTTCCATTCCGCGTGGAAGACCGTTTCGCACTTCGAGCACTTCGTGTTGTTCGACGCGCCGCTGACTGAGGGGGAAAGTGGAATGTCAGAAGAAGCTCGGAGAGACGGAACGGTACTGGTCGGCGGTGAGCGCCAAGCCCAAACATCTTCCCAGATTATCCGCCAGTCATTCTTGGTCAAGACATATGTTGCTAGCAGACTAGCCAACGATATGGTGAAGACGATAAGTTCAAAGGTTGCAAGCCCCAATGACGGAGCGAATGGGACAAGAGCGTCCACGAAACCCATCGGGAGGGCGACGTAAAGATACTTCATCTTCCCTGAGACTGCGGCCACGACCGTGAGGATCCCCCAAGAGAAATGGATGAGGATTGAGGACACCCGCTCTAGCGTGCCAAGCGCCACCAACCAAAGAACTACCGAGGGGGAACCGTACTGAAGCGCCGTTTTCCCGCTCGTTATGGCCCAGACCAACACGGGAAGCGCAAACACTCCGAGCAGGACACCGTTTTCCCAGAACGCCAGTCCCATGCCGTATGCCGGGGCAGCTTCTATTTTCATCCTCCTTTTTTCAAGGGCGTCCTGGGCTACAAGAAACGATACACCAATCTCCAAGACCGAGGTTTCAAGACCGAGTATTACCCCTAGAGCATAGGAGTTAGAGGGCAGCAGGCCACCAGCCGCAAGAGAATTTTGCAGGAGCACCTTCCCAATAATCGCAACGAAGTAGGCTATCGCCGAGAGTCCCAAGACAGCTGGTGTCAGGCGTTTCTTACGGTGATACCAGGTGAGGAGGAGGGATGTGACAGTAATGATCGAGAGCGGTTGGATCAGGTAGAGGAGGTCCAACCTGAATTTCAGACTTGGGGTCCATGAAGACCCCTTCCCACGGTGAAAGACCGCCCCCGGAAGTGTGACCCCTGTACGTGTAGCACGGCCCCCGCCTATGCGGGAACCTCCTTCTCCAGCCCCAGCTGACGGAACAGCCGCTCCGCCAGCGGCCCGTGGTCGGACACTTTCCACTCTCCCCCCTTCAGTTCCCCGCGCTGGGCGTGGCTCATCAATACCAGATCCAGCTCATCCAGGGCCTCCAGCACCTCGCTCTCCCCATCCGGGATCCCCGCCTCCCGGATCCTTTTCCACGTCAGTCGCCACAACAGCAACCCCATCACCACCAGGAACGAGTGCGCCAGGATCGACTCGTCCTTCCGCACGAACTGGGGGGACAGCGGCATCATCT
>JAKBKR010000234.1 GCA_021832495.1 bacterium
CAAGGCGACCGTGTACCTATCGAAAGCCCTCGGGTCGGCGATGCGGGGCCTCGTCCAGATCCCCGTGATGGTCGCGGCCGCCCTCGCTTTCGGGGTCCGGCTCCAGGGGACGCCCATAGCCTGGGTCGCGTGGATCCTCGGGCTCACGTTCCTCGGACTGGGGTTCTCGGCTCTCTTCCTGGCCGTGACGGCGTCCAGCACCGATTGGCAAACGCCGGGAGTGATATCGAACTTCCTCACCATGCCGCTCATGTTTGCGAGTGGTGCGATGTTCCCCACGGCGATATATCCCACCTGGATGCAAGATATCGCCAAGGTGAACCCAGTCGGGTATTCGGCCCTGCTGGCAAGGGATGTCCTGACCTACGGTCAATTCTCGGCCTCGGATCTACAGTATCTCGGGTACCTCGCCGTGTTCGCGCTGGTGATGCTCGTCCTTGGCACCGCACTGGCATCCCGCTATCTCAAGGTCGAGTAGTCCCCGAAAAGCGCTAAGCTTGCGTGCGGTTCCTGCTGGCCATGAGTTCGGCGCAGCGCACCCTGGATGATTTCCGTCCCGAGGGGTCAGCGCTTCCCGAGACTGGGCTCCCCACGATCTCACCCGAGGGGTTTATCCAGCATCCACTGCTCCGTAAGGAAGTCTTACGGGCTTACCCCTTTCAACTGGACCTTGCGTCCCAAGCGGACAGCGAGGATCTCCTTGTAGTCCTTCCGACGGGCCTGGGAAAGACTGTGATCGCCGCGTTGCTCGCTGCGCGGCGATTTGCCGCGGGCACCACGAAGGCGCTCCTGCTCGCACCCACCAAGCCCCTCGTCCACCAGCATGCCCGAAGCTTCAGTGCTTGGTTTGAGTCCCTGCCCCACGCTGTCTTCACCGGGGAAGTGGATCGGCCCGCCCGGGAAGAGCAATGGGCGACCGCCCGGATGGTCTTCGCGACACCACAGCTTGTGGTCCAAGACCTCCTTGAAGGGCGGTACTCCTTGCGCGAGGTAGGCCTCGTGATCTACGATGAGGCGCACCACGCCCGGGGCCGATACGCCTATTCGAAGATCGCTGCGATCTATCAGACCCAGGGGCCGCCCAGAGCGCGACAGCTGGCGCTTACCGCTTCTCCCGGGAACCCGACCGAGATCCGGGACTCGCTCCACCTCTCCGGGGTGGTCACCCGGACCCGGGAGGATCCTGAGGTTGCCCCCTACATCCAAACGGTCGACACCTCGCTCCGACGGGTCTCGTTGAGCGATGAACAGAAGGATGCCACGCGTCATCTTCGAGAGGCCGCGCGCGAAACGATGCTCAAGCTCCAACGCATCGGGCTCCTGCGGACCCGGAAGTTGACGCAGGTGGGGGTAAAGGACCTCGTGGATGCACGAAAGCAACTTTTCGCCCTTCCGCTTCCGATGGGTGCGCGGTTCCAGGCGTTGCGTCGCCTAGCGATCGCCCAGCACCTGCTCCACTCGGTAGGGTTGATCGAGCGCCAGGGGTTGGCCCCCTTCGTCTCCTATCTCGACACGGTGGCGGTCCGGACGCCGCTCAAACCGGCCGACCGAGCGTTCCTGGCCCTCCCCGCCGTGGGCGCGGCTCGTGCGCTGGCCCAGGGACCCGAGGGAGGATCGCCCTCCCACCCGAAACTAGAGGAACTCCTATCGCTCGTCCGTGCCACGCTCGCGGCCAAGCCGGCAGCGAAGATTCTCGTTTTCACAGAATACCGCGATTCAGTGCGCAGCGTGGCCGATGCCCTGCGGAAGGCGGGAGTCCCCGCAGAGCGGTTCGTCGGCCAGGCCCACCGAGGTACACGGGACCCCGGAATGAACCAACATACCCAGCTCGCCGTGCTCGGCGCCTTCCGCTCCGGAACCTTTCCAGTGTTGGTGGCGAGCCAGGTGGCGGAAGAGGGACTCGACATTCCCCAAGTGGACCTCGTCGTCGAGTATGATATCTTGTCGAGCGGGGTGCGCACGGCACAAAGGCGGGGACGCACAGGGCGAACTCAGGCGGGACAAGTGGTCTCGCTCCTCTCGGAGGGGACGAAGGAGGAGCGTTACCGGGTCAAGGAGCTCGCGCGTTCCGCCCGGCTACGACGGGTCCTGCGCAAGGCGAGCACCCGGTGATCGGGGTATCCGAAGTAGAACGCCTTCAGAGCCAACCGGGCCCGCACCCCTTCGACCGGGTCCTGGGATTCGATCCGGCGCACGACCTCCTCAAGGCCGTGCTCGTGGAGGAACTGCGCCTGGGTCTCAAGCCCATCCGAACGGAAGCCTGCTCGTTCGGCCTCCGATGCGACCCGGGAGAAATCCACCCAGGCACTGATATCGCGCTCGCCCGGATGGGACAAGGGGTCTTCCCCCATCACGTGGCCCTCGTACGTCGCAAGACTTCCCTGTGGGAAACGGCGTAAAAGGTTCTCTGCGGAGTCCCCATAGTCGATGAAGTAGACCGAACCCGATCGGAGCACGCCCGCGAGCCACCTCAAAAGCTCGGGGAGACCTTCGGCAACCTCAAAGACCGTCCCTTCCGCGACACCCTCGGGGATCGGAAAGGGAGGGAGAGGAGCGAGCAGCGGGCCTTCCTTCCAGAGGTAGTGTCCGGGATCCGGCCCCCGGGCGACACCGAGCTCCCTCCAGCCCTCTCCGCGACGGATCAGGCGACGGAAGGGAAGGGCGTCCAGCACCTCGTTCGCCAGTACGATCCCGGGCAGGGGCCCGATGTTTGCGTCCGGCTCGATCCACTCCACGACGCACGGAGGGGGGGAGTGCCCGGTGTCGATCCGCCGTCGGCCCCGCTCACACAGGTACAGCTTCCAACTACCGACGATCTCGGGCCGAAGCTCGGGGGCTCCGAAAGCGGCGAGGGACACGGAATCCTCCCCCGGGCCGAGTTCGATCACGGCAAAGTCCCGCGGTCTCCCCAAACGCTCCCACTCTTCCAGGATGACTCGGGCCAAGGTCTGCCCGAAGCTCGAATGGACACGTGGGGCGGTCATGAAGTCCCCCTTCTTGCCGAACACGACGTTCTGGGAATAGTATCCCTCCGTTCGCTCATAGAGGGCCGTCCGCATGAAGTCCGAGAAGGAGATCTGCCCTCCGGCGCTATCGATCATCCGGTCGAGCCGGTCGGAGAGTCGCATGCTCGCCCCTTTCTTGGGTGGAGGAAGGGAAGAGCGCGTTCAGCCGATATATCCGAGGTCTTCCCGGGGCTGGGACGCCTCGGGCTGGGGCGGGGCAAGCTTTGCCTCCGTCTCCCTCAAGCGCGACGCGATCCGGTCGATCTCGTGGGCCTTGGTCTCGAGGTCGGAAAGGTCGAACACGAGGTTTAAGACGCTCATGAGGATGCGGAGGACCGCCTCGGCGCTTCGAGGGTCTACAAAGTACCCGGAGGTCTCCCCCATGAGGCACACGCTCTCCATCTGATAGAGCTGACCAATGCCGAGGAAAAGACCGCTTGCACCAATGAGCCCGCTCCCGGGTTCGTTCTTTGAGAACACCACTCCGAGTTTCTTCATCATCTCCACACGGGCCGGGGAGGTGGCTGCGCCAAGGACCCGAGGGTTCTCGACCATGTGGCCCTGCGCGAACCCAGCGAGCGTGTACACCTCCTTCACTCCGAGTTGCGATACGACCTGGAGTATCCGGTCGGTGAGCTCGTATTGTCCTTCCGGACTCAGGCCTTGGTAGTCGCCGACAAGAATGAGGAGATCGCGCTGCTTCGGGGACTTCGCCTTGTAGAAGTAGAGGTCGTTCGATACCATCCGGATGACCCCGTCATCCCCCACGTACACCTGGGGGGGAAAATACTTCGAGTAGATCGTGGCGTACTTCGTCGCGGAGATGGCATCCTTGAGGTAGTCCGCAGCCAGCTTCGCCACATTGCCGAGCCCGGGCAGACCCACGATGAGTACCGGCTTGTTCAATTCCACTTTGGTCAGGACATTCACGACAACATCGTCCATGTTTCTCCCTTCAAGAGTCCGGGCGGCACTGAGCAGATAGCGGAGCGTAGACGAGTTTCCCGGCCCGCGACCTTCCCCCCGGCCTCATGAAGCCGGTATAGAGGGGGCGCCCTATTTGAGCATTGCCCAGAAGTTGATGAGCGGGGCGGTGGGAGCGATGGATGCGCGGGCCATGCCG
>JAKBKR010000235.1 GCA_021832495.1 bacterium
CCTTGGCTGCGGCACGCTCGGGTGCCCGCGTGACCGCCTCGGACCTGAATCCCTTCGCATTGCGCGCGGTGGCATCCGCAGCGAGCGCGATGGCGCTCGAGGTGCAATGTGTGCGGACCGACCTCTTTGACGGGCTCGGTGCCTTTGACGTTGTGCTATGCAATCCCCCCTACCTTCCTTCAGTTCCCGGGGAAGAGGACCCGGACCGCTGGCACGAGCTTGCCCTCAATGGGGGTGCGGACGGTCAGGAATGGCTCCGCAGGTTCCTACGGGCCCTCCCGGACCATCTCGAGCCTCAAGGGCGGGCGTATGTGATCTTCGCCCAGGTCAGATCCCCTCAAGTGCCTCCGGAGTTCCCAAGGTCCATCCTAGGCGAATCGTGGGACCAGGAACCCATAGCCCATCGAGAGGTTCCCGGGGAGAGGCTCGCAGTGTTCGAGCTCCACCGTCACCGCGGCGAGGGCGCCCTTCCTACTCCATGCAGTGGTTGAAGTCGACCCGGAGGTTCCGCAATTGGGTGGCGCTCATCGTTTCAGGGTCGACGCTCAGGACGAGAATTCCCTTTTTGGAAAGCACTGTCGAATTGAGCCAGTGCACGAGCTTAAGGGATTGTTCGTAGGTGCGCTCGTTGACGAAGTACTCGAAACACTCCCAATAGCAGGCGACCTGAGGGCCTGAGCCCTCGAGGAAACGGTTGATCACACCCGTGATAGCGGATGAATCCGCCCCCACGGAGTGACGCCCTGAGAGCTCTTCGCCCTTCCACTCGTCGTTCCCTCGGGAATCGACCACCAGCGTGAGAAGGTGGTGCGGGTCCTTTGGTTCCGGTAGGTCCTGGGGTTGACGCGTGATGGCCACTACCGGCAGCCCTTGATCCAAGAGTTGACCAATGAAGTGACGGGCTTGGGTATGATTTTCTTCTAGGAACAAATAGCTGTACCCTGCCATGGGGGTCGGCAGGGTTCGTTCCCCCCTTTCAGAACTGCGGCCCGTTCCGGGCATGAGGGTTGACTTCGGGAGCGAGGGAGGTACCCGGAGGATCGCCTGCCGACGCTCCTCCAATTCGCCCCGGAGGTGGGCAAGCCGGGTCTCGGCCATGAAACGGATCTCAGAGGCCGTATGCCCTTTGGCGATGTATGAAAGCACCTCCATGAGGGCACTGCGCGTGCCCTCTTCGAAGCCCCGGACGTAGTCCTGTTCTTCCCGGGGGGCGGTCGAGGCCCGGGGACCCATCTTGTCAGCGGCGCTGTTCGAGGACATGGACGCTCACTTCTTGGCGGCGGCACCATTTTCCAGTGCGAACTTGTAACCGTAGTGGATGACCCCGTCATCCCCATCGGCCCTCAGGCGGCGGAAGGTGGCCCGGACCGGAAGACCCTCCCGGATGTCCTTCGGATCCACATCGACAATCTGGCCGGTGAGCATAGGGCCTTCGGCCATCTTCACCAAGGCGAGGACGTACGGGACCTGCATCTCGAACCCGTCCGCGGCCTCGTGGACGGTCGTGTAAGAGTATACCACCCCACGACCCGAGAGCTGGCACGCCTCCATCTTGGTCAGGGATTTCCGATGCACCGAGCAGTTGGGGCACACGGACCGCGGCGGAAAGAATACCGCCTGACACTCGGGACATTTGCTTGCTCCCAGATTGTACCGTCGGAGCGTCTCTCGCCAGAACCTTGCCACCGTCATGTTCAGTTCACCCTCGTGAGGACATGGACGATCGAAGTGGCCCCGGTCCCGCCGATGTTGTGCGTGAGGCCGACCTCTTGACCGCTCACTTGGCGAGGTCCGGCTTCTCCCCGAAGTTGTCGCACGATTTCGACCACTTGGGCAATCCCGACGGCTCCGAAGGGTTGGCCCTGGGCCTTGAGCCCCCCGGAGGAGTTGATGGTCAGTCGGGCTCCGTTGCCGATCTCACCGTCGGACAAGGCCTTCCCGGCCGTCCCCTTCCGGTAGAATCCGAGGTCTTCAAGCGCCATGAGCCCCCCGATGGAGTATGCATCGTGTATCTCGGCCAAGTGGATCTTCGATGGTTCGATCTTGGCCCGCTGATAAGCCCGTCGTGCGGCGACGACCGTGGATTCGACGGTGGTGACGTCCTTCCGGTGCATGAGAGCGACGAAATCAGTTGCGATCTGGCTCGCCGCGATCCGGATGGGGGTATCGGTGTACTTCCGGGCGCTTTCGAGCGGCCCCAGGACCAGTGCCGCCGCCCCATCGGAGAAGGGAGCGCAATCCAACATGCCGAGCGGGGAGGACACAGGGTTCGCCGCAAGGACCGCATCGAGCGATATCTTGTTGCGGAAATGTGCGAGGGGATTCTTGGACCCATTCTCATGGTCGAGCACGCTGATCCGGGCAAAGTCCTCGCGCTTTGTCCCGTGGTCGATCATGTGTCGGCGGGCCGCAAGGGCCCACAAGGACGCCATGGACGCTCCGAACACGCGTTCCCACTCCTGGTCCATGGTCGAGGACGCGATCGCCGCTCCTCGGTCGTCGGGAACGTCGGTCATCTTTTCCGCCCCTCCGACCACGACGAAGTCATGTTCGCCGCTGGCCACGGCAAGGTAGGCTTGCGCAAGGGCCATGGCCCCCGAAGCTTCCCCGGCCTCCACACGGACCGACGGAAAGTGGTGACCGGCGAGCCCGGAGTAATCGAGGACGAGAGGCCCCACGTGTTCCTGATCGATGAAGGCGCCGCTGGCCATATTGCCGATGTAGAGAGCGGAGAGGTCCTTGGAGCTGAGCTTCGAGGACTCGAGGGCCTTGAACCCGGCCTCGATGCCGATCTCCCGGAAGGACCGGTCCCAGAGTTCCCCGAACTGCGTTTGGCCTATCCCCAGTATTGCTACTTCTCGCATGTTTCTTCACTCCCCGCTCAAGCGGATCTTCCCTCGGAACTTGGCATAGATGGAATAGTTGATGGGTATCCCATGGTCGAGGTCATGCTGGACCGGGGTACCAGTCTGGCGGTCAAAGTTCGTGATGTTGTCAGTGACGGTCAGGTCGAAGGCGTCCGACCCGGCCCCGCTCCCGTAGCCGACCACGAGGATCCGCTCGGAAGGTTTTGCATGGTCGAGGACGTTCGCGAGCCCTATCAGGGCAGCGCCGGAGTAGGTGTTGCCGATCCAGGGGGTCACCATCCCGTAGCGCATCTGATCCTCGTTGAACCCGAGCAACTTGCCGGCTCTTTGGGGAAACTTCCCGTTGGGCTGGTGGAAGACAACGTGCTGATAGTCCGCGGGGGTCGTGCCTTCGGACGCCATGATCCCCTTCCCGCACTCGGTCACATGACGGAAATATGCGGGCTCTCCAGTGAACCGCCCACCGTGGCTCGGATACCGCTGTCCCTCGCGGCGCCAGAAGTCCGGGGTATCGGTCGTGTAGCTTTGGGTAGCGTTAATCTTGGCGATGATCGGATCCTTTCCGAGAATGAACGCACCGCCCCCCGCGCTTGCAGAGTACTCGAGTGCATCGCCCGGAGCGCCCTGGGAGGTGTCGGAACCGATGGCAACCCCGTACTTGATCATCCCACTGGCGACCAACCCCATGCACACCTGGATCGCGGCCGTCCCGGCCTTGCAGGCGAACTCGAAGTCCGCCGCGGTGAGATTGGGGGTAGCCCCGATCGCCTGGGCGACGATGGTCGCGGTAGGTTTGACGGCATACGGATGGCTCTCACTACCAACATAGACCGCCCCGATGTCTCGCGGATCGATACCGCCCCGGGTCATGGCGACGCGCAGGGCCTCCGTGGATATGGTAATCGTGTCCTCGTCTGGGGAGGGGACGGATTTCGAGTGGATGTTGAGGTTCTTCCCCATGGCGACACCATCCACGCCCCAGACCCGCCCGATCTCATCCGGGGTGATCCGGTATCTTGGTACGTACGTCCCGTAGCTCACGATCCCTACTCCTTCTGCCCTCATCACATTTCCTCCAGACATTGCATGATCTCGGATGGGCCTTTCATGGTCGTGAGCAATGGGATGTTCTCGACCTTCGAAAGACGAATGGCCAAAGGGTCCACTTTTCGTGTACCGGAGAATATCACGGCGGCGGGCTTCAGGGGGTGGGCGCGGATGGCGACCATAGGGGACCGCCCGTACTTG
>JAKBKR010000236.1:0-1508 GCA_021832495.1 bacterium
CTTCCCGACATTCCTTTCATTCCTTTTCTCCCAGGGTGCTACGGCACAGCACTGCAGGGTTAAATGGAAGGCTATGTATATAATCCTTCGCTTGGACGGCAGGCACGGACGGGTGGGGTTTACCTGGCATTATCATCACCGTGGAAAAGGTGCACCATGTCCGGGATTAGGAGAGATGATAGCACGCGCGCGAGACCCGTGCGTGAGGTTGGGTCGAACGGACCAACCACTTCCGGAACCGGACGGACCTACCCAGGCATCATACAAGGTGCGACTGAGTCCCGGGGCCGGCACCGGTGGCCCCCGGAGGAACAAGTTCCGATGATGGCGCGGGATCCTGAGGACTCCCCTCGATCTCACTGTGGCCCTCCCGCTTGACGACGTGGACCATGTGATGAGCGATCCCCGCCAGATTTTGCTCGTGGCTCACCAAGATGACCTGGCGAGTGGGGAGCTCCCGCAGGAGCTCAGAGAGCTTCGCAACCTGTTCGGCGGAAAAACCGTCTGTCGGCTCGTCCAACACCAAGGTCTCCAGTTGGATGCGCTGGGCTGAAAGCACACTTTGACGCAAGGCGAGGCGGTAGGCAAGCGCCAGGGCGGTCCGCTCTCCCCCACTCAACGCGGCTGCGGGGAGCATTTCACCGTTCATACTCACAAGCGGGCGGAAGCCCGCATCGACCGTCGCACCCATCAAGTCATCATCGACCAACCGAGAGAAACAGCGCGAGAACTCCGATAGGAAGTCCGCCCGGATCCGTTCCAATCGGACTCGCTCGATCTCCTCGCAGGCCCGCGCAAAACCTCGCAGCCACTCGACCTGCTCGAGACGGACTCGGGCCTCGCCCTCTTCCCGGAGGCTTCGGGACGCCGCATCCTCCTTCCGCTGCCGCTGGCGTTCGAGCGCCTCCAGTTCTTTTTCCAACCGGACGCGATCCTCCCTGACCTTGGTCTGCTCCTTGCGATGGCGCTCGAGCTCGGCATCCGCACCTGAGAAGGCTTGGGCCTCTTCCGAACGCTTCGATATCTCCGCTATGACTTCCTGTCGAACCGACGCGATCTTCGATATTTCCTCGGAAACGGAACGGGCCTCGGTGGTCAGCTGCTCCAAGTTCCTTTGGAGATTCTGGATGCGCTCGGCCAGCACCTCGATCTGATGCTCCGACTTCTGGCGTTGTTCTTCGTGCTTCCGCACGGATTGGACCTTCTCAAATAACGCTTCTTCACGCTTGCGTGCGTCTTGGACTGTCTGGTTGAGTTCGGCCCACTCAGCCCGGAGCTTGGATGCGGCCTCGGGGGTAACGCGCTCTTCCGAGAGGCGTTGTCGAACCTCACTGATCTCGGCGTCCAATGCCGCCAAGCGGGATCTCCGCTCTTGGATCCGTTCCCCCAAGATCCGCCACTCCGACTGCATGCTCTCGTATTTTGACAGAGCATTGAGCAGTTGCCGAGATCGCTTTTCCTCCTGGGTCAGTGTCTGGTGCTGGAGCTCAAGCTGCCTCCGGTGGGCC
>JAKBKR010000236.1:1518-4097 GCA_021832495.1 bacterium
AGGTGATGCTGGTAGGAGGCGACATCCACCGGTTGTCCACATCGGGGGCAGGTTCCACTCTTGAGAAGTTCTGCGAGCTCTTCCTCCCTGTTTTCCGATATGCCCCGTTCCTTTGCAAGCTCCTGAAGCCGAGCTTGGACCTTCGCCAATCCTTCTTCGATCTGGGACCGTGTGTCCTCCGTCGGAGGAGAAGGGAGTGATGGAGTCCATTGCTTTTCCAAAGCGGAGAGCTCACGCTCCAACTGGGAGCGAGTTCCGGTCAAGGTATCGAGTCGCTTCTGAGCCTCTCCCTTCCTCCGAAGGGCCTCCTCGATGTGGATCCAGGCCTCGGAGAGCTCCGTTTTTCGTCCCTCCAGGGATTCGCGTTCGAGCCGTTCCTCAGCGAGCCGAGCCTCCAGCTCGCGGGACGATTCTACGATCGGGTCCGTCGTTCGGACCGCTGTAAGGAAACTCGTACGCTCGGTCTCCGTTGTCCCTAAGTCGTTCGTGAGCTTCCTCGCTTGCCGCTCCAACTGTTGACGCTTCGATAACAGCGCGTTCTCTTGTTCGGTCAAATGGTCGAAGTTCTGCTGTGCAAGGCGGATCGCCTCCCGGAGCGTGGCACCCTTGGCCACCCGGTCCGACGCCTGCTGGACCTGGGCTGCGAGGTCCTGAAGCGCCTTCTCCAGGACCGGTAGTCGCTCTCGCGCCGCGGCGATCTGGTGGCTGTCGTCCTCCAACCCCGCAGCTTCGTCGCGCAATCGCTTCGCCTCTTCACGGTGACGGCGCGCCCGGTCCCGGAGGTCGGTTTGCACCATAGGCACATTCTCCCTCGCTACCCGGTACTCTTCCAGTCCGTGGGCCTTCCGTATCACCTCGAGCCGATCCCCTTCCTCGGACAGGATCTCTCGCATGCTCTCCTGGCGAATGTAGACGGCCCAACGCCAGACCTCCGAGGCCCTCCTGGGATTCGGGCTCTCGGGGAAACCCAGCATCTCCGTGACCCGACCCTTCATCTCCGTGACGCCATACGAGGTGCGAGAACCCTCGATAACGAGCGCACACTTCTGATTGGGGGCCGCATCGGTACGGCTACGAGTGAAATCTCGCTGCACGGTCAGAGAGGGACCGGTTCCCCCCAAGGTCACCTCCACCCGGGCCGTATCCTTTCCCTGTCGGAGAAGATGGCTCCATTCGATATCGGCGAAGCCGAAGAGCGCGACCTCGACCGCGTAGAGTAACGAGCTCTTGCCGGAGCCGATGTCCCCCCAGAGTGCCGTGATCCCTTCCGAAAGGGAAAGCTGGGCGAACTCATAGCTTCGGACGTTCGTAAGGGCTACCCGCTGAAGGATCATCGACGAGCACCTCTTTCTGTGCGCAGTCGGTCGAGATGTTGGACGGCAACGTCAATGGTCCTACGCCGGTAGACCTCCGCCGTCTCTCCGGAAGACTGGGGTCTCCGGAGTTCGTGGAGCAGTTCGCGCGCTACCCGAAGCGTGGCTTCCGGAGAAAGGCCCGGAAGCGGAGGAAGGGCCGAAAGGATGCTCGATAGCACGGAACCTTCGACATCGTTCGGATCGACGGCGATCGCGCTGAGGGGGGCGACCTCGCGCGCTGTGAGGTCGTTCAGGTCGAGATGGACAACCCCCGCATCGAGCCCTCGGAGGGCGGTCATGAGAGCAGAGATGTCCGCGCTACCGTCCCTCTCACCATGCAACCGCGGGACTAGGATCCGGGTCTCCCCCGGGGTCCGGGTGGTCGCCCAAGCTTCCCGGGCCTTCGTAGTAGCTTCGGTGATGGAGGAGGCGTTCGCCTTGATGTCCACAAAACGGATGGATTCTGATGGGGTTGTGATACGCCAATCGGGATGGGCCTTCCCTTCCTTCACGTCCACGATCACGACCCCCGCACGCGTGAGCCCCCGGGCGATCTTGTCGAGGTCGGTGATGGATGTACCGAACGTGGCGCCGGGGTTCACAAGCACGCCTTGGCCGTCCGGACCCATCCCCGAGTACGTCTCATGGATATGTCCTCCCGCATAATATCCGCATCCCTTGGGTAGTCGGGCTAATGGGACCCCGGTGACCATGCCTTGCAATTCGGGAGGCAGGTACTCTAAGATGGCGGCGTGGTATAGGAATATGTGGAACCCCTGCTCGGCGAGAAATCCTTCGGAGCGCATGGTCTCGAAGGCATGGGCGTCCAGCCCCTGGGTCCTCCCGGAGACCCCAGCAATCACGGCTCCGGTGGGTTCGTCACGTACCCAAGGAAGATCCCAGGCCTGCCCCTCCTCCATGCGCGGAGAAGGCGCCACACGGGCGAAGAGCCCACCTTCCGACAGCACATCGAGCCAGCTGATTTGGTGGACCACGTAATCGTGCGAGCCGAAGATGGCGTAGACCCGTATCCCTGCGTCATGCAGTTCCCGCAAGGCGGCGGCGACGGGGGCGGCTTCGGTAGGCTCGGGGGTCGGATTGTGGAAAAGGTCGCCGGAGATCAACAAGAACTCCGATCGGCTTTCCCGAACCAAATCGAAGGCTCGGAGGACTGAAGCCCGGAGGGCCCTCTGCAATCCCGGGTCCCGGGGCCAAGCGCCGATG
>JAKBKR010000237.1 GCA_021832495.1 bacterium
GCGGCGGAGTAGGACGGCGAGCCGCGAAGAGCACGGACGTCGATGGTACGAAGCACGCCGTGCCGGGCGAAGTAGAGTCCCACCGCGTCGACCAGGGGAAACCTTCGCGGTGATGACTCTCGGAAGAGCTCTCCGAGCATCTGGTAGCCGAGGATCTGGGCAAGGTGCTCATCCTGGAACTCAGGGAACTTGGTCGCCTTGATATCGATAAGAGTCCCCCCCGCGACCAAGTCCGCGTCGGCCCCGCCCAAGAGTTCGGAGAACTTGCCGAAGGTCGGGTTCAGCAGGATGGGTCCCTTCTTGAGAAGCGAGCCCAGGTGCCCGTCGAACGGGACGATCCGCAGCATTCGGAGGAGGTCACGGACGTCGCGCGGACTGGCCTCCTCGAGCGTCGGGTCGAAGATCCCGCCGCGGTAGAGCGAATCGAGCTTCGCCAGGCGGGTCGCGTGCTGAGCCATCTCGTCGAGCAGCTTCTCAGAAGGCTTCCGGGAGCGAACGAAGCTCGCCTGAGCCTTCCTGGCCGTGCGCACGAGCTTGCGAGCCACCCTTCCGTCGGGGCCTGCATCTCCCTTGAACAAGCCGAGTGCAACCTCCGCTACCCACGATTGGACGCGGGCTTTCCGGAATCGCCGCTGGACTTCGAATCGGAAGAGGTAGTCGAACGCCGTTCCGACGAGGGCGTAGTGTTCCGTGACCGGGTGGGCGATCATCGGAGATGTCACTGGTGGTGGAACCTTGTCAGGGGGAATCAGGGCCGCCAGACAGCGAACGACGTCTGGACGTGCGCCCAAAAGGGACGTGAGGCTCACAGGCGGACGACCTGACGAGAGTGGCCTTCTTGAGGCTGCCGCGCCTCTCCTGCTGCTAGCTCCGAGCAACTCGAGGCACGCGCTTATAAGCGGTGGTTCGACCTTACCCCATCGCGGTGCTTCGCCGAATGGGTGGTGGTTCCCGGAGCGACCGACCGTGAGCGAAATCTCAGAGATTGAGTGGACCGACTCAACCTGGAACCCCGTCACGGGATGTAGCCGGGTTAGCCCTGGTTGCGTTCATTGCTACGCCGAGCGCTTTGCGGAGCGATTTCGGGGCGTGAGGGGGCACCCGTACGAGCAAGGATTCGATCTCAAGCTGTGGCCGGAGAGATTGGAGCTCCCATTGGAATGGAGGGACCCACGGCGGATCTTCGTGAACTCAATGAGCGATCTCTTCCACGAGAGGGTTCCCCTCTCATTCATCCGGAAGGTCTTCGCCACGATGGAGGCGGCTCATTGGCACCGCTTCCAGATTCTGACGAAGCGATCGAAACGGCTTGTGGAGGCCGCTTCATCGCTGAAATGGCCAGAGAACGTGTGGCAAGGGGTGAGCGTCGAGCGGGAGGACTTCAAGTGGAGAATCGACGATCTTCGCCGCGTTGAGGCGGCTATTCGATTCCTCTCCCTCGAACCTCTGCTGGGAGATCTGGGTGAGCTCGACTTGGATGGAATCCAGTGGGTCATCGCCGGCGGGGAGAGCGGACCCGGAGCCCGCCCCGTTAGGGCAAAGTGGGTGAGAAGCATTCGAAGCCAGTGCCGCAAGGCGAGGGTCCCGTTCTTCTTCAAGCAGTGGGGGGCCCTTTCCCACAATCCCGATTGTGGAGATCCGACGGCGAAGGAGAATGGTGGGACCTCCAAAGGCGGCAGGATGCTGGATGGGAAGGTATGGAACGACCTACCTACTCTTCGAACAGCGTTCTCTGCCTAGAGCCGTCTGTTGCCTTCCCTCTGGTTCGGAGGACATGTCTCACGTCGTCTGCGTCCAGGTGTTCGAGGCGGTTTCGCAGTCGCGGAAGGGAATCGCCCCACGGGCTTCCTTGGCGTGTTTTCCTTGCTCCGATGAGCAGGTCGTACCGATAGCTCCCGTCTCGCGCGCCACCCCTTATCGGCAGGATCTCGTAGACTGGTCGGAGGGCCCCAAATCTCTGTGCGAACCATGAAGAAAGCTCTTCTCGGTTGAGGCCGCGCCAGCCTGAATCCCCGTAGAATCGGTCTTTGGCGGCCTCGGACACGGTGCGAGAGGCACCCGCCACCAAGTGATTGAAGATCACGTCCACTCCATCATGCTCGCGGACGATTGTCTCGAACGAGGCCCAACTGAAATCGAGATCCTCCGGGTCGACGAGGAGGACGGCGTGGGTCCCTGAGCTTCTAAGGAATCCTCCAAGTCTAGAGGCAACTTCGTCGGCAGAGGAGAGAACAGGAAAGAAATCTCGCCCCTTTCGGTATCCGCAGGTTTCGACGGCAGAGGCGAGCGCTTCCAGGCGACTTGCGTCCGTGTCCACAGACACCAACTGGTGGAAGTGGGGCCGTTGATTTCCGTCCGAGGTCGGTCCTCGTCTGTGGGCGGCGACGAATGAGCTGCCAGGAATGGTGAGGCTCACGCCCTCTCTGGTATCGTACGGGGACAACCCCGACCCACCAAACAGGTCGACGAAGACCAAACGCTGGAACCTGGAGAATTGAATCTGGAGGTAGAGGCCAATCCACACATCCAGAGCAGCGAGTTTCAGGAGCGTCCAGGGTCGGGCGGAGAATCCCCCCGATGGGTCGATGCCCGCAGGAACCATTCGGAGCAGGAGGTCGATGCGGTCACGGAGCCACGCGTCGTTGGGCTTGGCCCTCCCACCTTTCTGATGGGTCAACGGAAGGGTGTCAGGTGGCGGATCCGGCATCTCACAAACGTCGCCGAAAATGAGAGGGACGGTCCCGTAGATAGAGGTAATCGCTTCACTCGACCCCGTCTGGAGCACCAATCACCTTTGTGCAGGCCCCCAAACCACGACCCCACGGACCCCCTGGGTCCCTCGATGGACCCCCTGACCGTCCTGGAGCTCACGCCCCTCGCCATCTTCGGCGCGGGGTTCGTCTACGGGGTCCTCGAGGAGTGGCTGAAGGACCGCTGAACCTCGGGGGCTCGGGCCCCCGCGGCTACCTCCCTGCGCCAGCAGCATCGCGCCTGGGCACTTCTGGAGGACTCGTTCCAAAGGGGTCCTTTAGTGCGGACTCGACGGCCCTGCGGGCTAGTGCGATGAGGTTCCACTTGTCGCTCCGGATTGTCCTGAACCGCGTGGCATCCAAGACATCGTGCGCGATGATGCCTCGGAGCTCGTTGAGCTCGGAGATGCGCGACGGAGGCACGTCGCCGAGTCTCCGTCCAAGGGTAACTTGGACCTTGGAAAGGTCGCTGACGCGCCCGGGGTGGCCGACCGCTGCCATCCGTTGCTCCGCCTCACGGTATGGCGCTTGAAGCTCATGCACCCCATGACCGACTGCCTCCATCGCGTGCTTGAAGTCCAGCTTCGAAACGATGTCGATGCCTCTCCATGCGGCGAGGAACGCGTCTTCGTCGTCCTCATTCCAGACAGCTCGCCCGACCGATGAGATCGCCCTTCCTATAGGGGAGGTAGGGTCGACGCGTTTGAGAAGCTGCTCGGTGCGCGGATATGCCGCCTGGATATCGGCGTAGAACGCGGCCTTTCCTTCGGGATTTGTCTCGTCCTCAGGGCGATGGTATCGCATGAGGTCGATATCGAAGTTCTCGCGGATCATCATCCCTCGTGCCATCAGCACGAGCCGCATCGGGACCGGTATTTCCAAGACGTAGGCCAGATAGTTCCGGACGGCCCGGGCCGCCATGTAGGTTAGAAAGACCCGTGCTTCGTCCGAGTCCTCCACCTGAAACTGGTATCGAATGATCCCGTTCGGAGGTTGGCAAATCTGAGCGATCCTCTCGTCGGGGCCGCCGATTTGGAGGGTGACCGTCTGCGGCTTGTCCGTGAGCTGAGTCGTGACGGTCTTCGGGGCCGTGACGTACAGTGGGAACATGGTGGCCCGAGCGACCACCCACGCCTCCTCCGACCCGATTCGCTCGAAGTTTCGGACCGACTCCTCCGCGTTGAGGAAGTCGTCCGCGTCGTCCCGAGGGCTCGTGCGCTCGGCGGGACGAACCTTCCCCCCTCCTGCCGGCGGGGGTAATGGGAATCGCCGTCTCTTGGACACGCCCTCCTCGACGGCGGAAGTAGGCCAAGAACTCTACGCCTGTCGAGTCTC
>JAKBKR010000238.1 GCA_021832495.1 bacterium
CTCGTCAAAGGTTACTTGTCGACTTGCCGGCGGAGTAACTGTGGTTGGGTGAGGAGGCGAGGAGCCCGTTTCAGGCATGGTCGTTGCCCTCTTCGCAGTTGTTGACCGCGACCAGCCCTCCGAGCCTCAAAGGAACTCGGCCACCACCCGCGCAGCTGCATGGGAAAAGACTGGGCTTACTGAATCCACGACCATCTGATAGCGCTGGCCCATGCCCATCTCCGGCGGAAATGAATATGATCTCGGAAATCCCATGAGGGACATCGCCTCCCTGACCGATATCACCCGAGGTGGGGATGGCGGTGAGCCGGTCCAAGACGAAGGGTGAAGCGTGTAGGTCTTCATCACATTTCCAAAGGAGGGGGCAGGCTTGTTCCAAGCTAGATGATACCACCCAAACTGACCTGATTCGTATCGATCCCTGTACTTTTCAATCGTTCGCAGGAATGGGTAGACATGATCAGGGTAGTCCCCGCATTCGACCGAACATAGGTCTCCGATGGCTTGCCTGACTGTTCTCGGGTCCTTCTTGTATTCATGGAGTTCTTCAAAGAAGGATGGTGCGTCTGAGGTCCTAGACCCAAACAGGATGAGCCTCCTCCTAGACGTGGCCGCGCCATAGTCGCTGTAGGTTATTATTTCGGAATTGGTATCGTACCCTTTCTTCCTGAGGCGGCCACTTAGCTTGTCAGCGTAACGTGCCGCCGGCGGAACATTTTCCATGAGAAAGACTCGCGGCTTGTTCTTCAGCACGTGTGTCATGAAGCGAGCCATTAATCGGAAGTTCGCGTGGTCGCTGTGCCTTCGGGTGACATTCAGCGAAGACCACGGTCGGCAGGGAGGGCCGCCTATCACGACGTC
The DNA here is from genome assembly GCA_021832495.1 of bacterium. Lineage (GTDB taxonomy): Archaea > Thermoplasmatota > Thermoplasmata > Lutacidiplasmatales > UBA184 > JAJYEA01. Next base: position 862 of record JAKBKR010000238.1, read on the forward strand.
TGCCCCGCCGTTTTCGGTGGACCAGTGAAGGTCAGTCGTCTTGACGGTTCCCAACTTATTCCTCTCGAAGATTGCCTTGACTATCGGGAGATAGTCAACGCCGGTGACCTCGAACCCTTCCTTGGCAAATCCGGAAGTTAATCCTCCGGCTCCACAAAAGAGGTCCAGGACCCTCCGGTCGGTCACGGTTTATCACAGATACCATGAGGCCCCGGTATATGAAGTGTTGCGAAAAATCACCTGTTTTCGCTCGTTCTCCCTCCGTGATTGATGCTTTGCGAAAAATGAAGTGCTATTGGGGTCAAGGCTAGCGCGCCGTCCGAAAGTCCACTAACCAATCAAGATTGGAGTCTCGGTTCTTGTACTGAAATGACCTCTAGCGCAAGCTTGACTACCAGTTCGTGGGCCAGCAGCAGCAATTGAAGAACAAATGTCCGGCACACTTCTGCGTAGATCACGGTCATCATCACCATCATGCGATATTGGTCCTCGTCCGAGAGTTCCTCAGCCGGCATGCCTATGATATCACTGTTAAGGAATCGCCACGACAAGGATGAAGGGTGTGCAGCGTCTGAAAGCCAAGAATAGACACTTAGCAGGTCTGCGGGATGCTCGGATCTATTTGATTCGCTCAGGAATCTTGACGCGGCTCGAACCATGGTTACTACATTCGCCGCAGCCCAAGGATAGCTCGATTCCGAGGATGTTGGTGCTCCTTGTGGTTCTACTTCAAGATGCTTCTCCCGGCCCAGCGCTATAATCGTCCCAACTTCTGCAATACCGATGTCCATCATTCCTTCTGGATGATCTTCAGCATTGGGGTGTTGTAGCTGAACACTTGCCCACACACTCATCTGATCAGTCCTAGACCCCATCAAGAACCGCTCCTGTTCGGTCCGGAACGTTTCCCACTCTCCACCAGACTGGAACGCCTTCCATGCATCACGCAGTTTTTTTGCCCCATATACGCCGTTTGCACCCTCCTCTAGAAGTGCTCGCAATATGATTGGGCTCACTGTGTAATTGTGATCGTTGAAAGAGGTGATGAGCCCTACTATCAATCGTAGAGATCGAACAATCAGTTTCCTGCGTAGGACTTCGAGTGTGAAGGCCGTAAGCTCCAATTGAGCTTCGCGCGACGGAGGGGTTCTCCATCCAGAGATTAATGCTGGGGGAAGTATGGCCTTCTGGAAGTCTTTCTCCTCCTTCGCAGCAGACTCTAGCCACCGTTCGATTTCCTTGAAGGGTGATTTTGCAAGAACCAAGTCGTGCCACTCTTGGTTGAATCGATGAGCTTTCAAACCTATGGCCCTCCCTGCCATTTACCGATTTGACTGAGGTATGCCTTCATGAGTCTCACAGCTTCCCCGCCACGAACTGCCGCTGCACTTCTGGCGTGATAACCAGGTAGTACCGCAGGGTCGTCAGGATATTGGAGTGCCCTAGCCTCGCCGAGATGATCGGGATGGGCACGTTGCTCTCCAGAAGGTGGATAGCCAGCCCGTGGCGGAACATATGGGGATGGACGGAGATTCCGATCATCGCTCCGTACTTCTTCAGGATCTTCCATGCCGCCACCTTGGAGATGTCGATGAGGGGCTGTCGGTAGTCTGGTGTGTAGGTCCGTAGGAAGTTGCTCACCTCAAGGAGCAGCGAGTCGTCGAGCGGGATCGTGTTGACGTTCTTCCTCTTCTTCACCGTAAGGTTGAGGAGCTTCCGGCGGAAGTCGAAGTCCCCTGGCTTCGCCGAGAGGATGTCCCCGACCCGCCCACCGGTCTCCCACATGAGGCGGATCAGCAGCCTGTCCCGGTCGTGGAACCACCTGGCCTTCTCCGCACGCTTGCTTGCAGCAGAGTAGCGCTTGTCGATCGCATCCAGGAGGTCCAGGTAGTCCCGTCGGGTGGTGTGGGGAGGCAACTGGTCGTACTCCTTGAGCTTCAAGGCAGCCTGACCGTACGGGACCATTGCCTGCATTAGTTGGGTTTACAACAACACACCGTCATTAACTTTCCTGTAGGTCCGGGCCACTCAGCGTGGTGTCCGGAAGGGGGGTTTCTACAGAAAAGTTACCATTTGGCCCCCTTGTGTTAACCGCAGGACTCGGACCGTAGACTCCTCGTCTCACTGCCCAGAGACGGCTCGACATCTTTATTGTGCCACATGATATACATGAAACATGGCAGAGAGCACCGACGAACACGACGAGGCATACGTGGTAACCCTGGGGGCAAGCGGTCAGGTTGCCATCCCTAGATTCATGCGAAAGGAGGTCAAGTCAGGAGAGCGATTTTTGATCGTTCGAGTGGGGAACGGCTACTACCTGAAGCCGGTCAGCTCTCTGGGGCTGAGAGCAATGCTGGAGGACGTGAGGGATTCCCTCTCCATGGCTACAAAGGCATCGGGACTTCATGTTCGTGATGTTGAACGGCTTGTAGCTGACGTTCGGAAACATCACAGACTCCACAGGCAGGTCTGACCTTGGCTGTCAGCGCCGTCTTGGACACGAATGTCCTTGTCAGCGGCCTTCTCTTCCCCAACGGCTTGCCCTCACGCCTATTGGACTCGGCCATTGAACGTCAGTTTGAGATGGTCCTGTCGGATTACATCCTCGAGGAGGTGGACGAAGTGTTGTCGAGGATTCCCGGCGTGCCAATAGCTACAAGACACACCGCTGTCAAGGTCCTGATGGAAAGCTGCCGAATGGTGATTCCTGCTGAAGGGACATGGACGGTGAGGGATCCAGAAGACCTGCCCATCGTTGGAACTGCAGTGGCCGGCCAGGTGGACTATCTGGTTACCGGAGACAAGGACCTTCTCTCCATTCGAAAGGTCGATACCGTTCTAATCGTCACTCCTCGCTCATTCGCATCGATCGTGGCCGTGGAGTAGGGCGTACCGAGCTCCTTGTCATCCCCAGTCGGCTTGTGTATGGAATTCGGCCACGAGTAAACCAATAGCGATCTCTCACTCTTGTTGAAGCGGTGTTCGCTGCAACAATCCCCCCTCGAAGAACGCCTTGTCGCGCTCGCTGTCTGCCGTCCTCACGTACTGCACCGCCACGGCGAGGGAGCACCCACCGTACCGCATCACGTCGTCAATGTCGTGGGTCTTGTCGGCGAGGATTCGCAGGAACGAGTGTCTCAGCGTCCGGGGCGTGAGCCCGGGCATCCCCGCGTGATCACCCACGTCGT
>JAKBKR010000239.1 GCA_021832495.1 bacterium
GGGCCTTCGCACCGGTGTATAACTGGTTTGTGCAGGCGATCCTTACTCCGAGAACTTCGCTCCTGAGCGCCCAGGCCCCGTCGAGAGAGTTGAAAACTCTGATCGCTGGATAGATCTCGTCCTGGGAGCTGAGCCGGAACTTCTGGCCCACCACCAGCTTCACTTCCATCCGGCGCCCACCAGCGTAGAGCCGGATGCTCTCAGCCTTGAAGCGAGGGTTCGCACGAATGGACTCAATGGACATGTCGGGCTTGGCCAGGGTCTGCCCCACGGCGTGCACAGCTTGCGCAACGGATCTGTGCTGCACGATCTGGTATCTCGACGACACGACCGACACTACATCGTTGGTGTCCTCCCTCTGCACCCCGCGATAGGCCTCCAGGACCTCGCCGTTTGGCCCCTTGATCGGGACCATGCGGTAGAGGGGGACGTCCTCCGCAGTGGCTACGTCGTACACTCGGCTTCTGGCGCTCTCTTGGTTTGCTCCGTTTTCTAACACGGTTTCGACCTCGGTGACGATTGGGCGAAACCGTGCCAGGACAGGACCCCGCTATCCCAAAGTCTATCTACCGTGGCTCCTGAGTTAAACTGACCCCCATGCCAACCGACGGACCTGAGAAGCAAGAACTCGTTGATGCAAACCTTGTTCGACAATCGCCAAACCACAAGTCGGTGGTAGCTTGGCGATTCCTTCCCCCCGGATACTTTGCTGATTCAGAGAGGGGAGTCGGAGTCCAACCTGCGAAGGTTATGGTTCCAGGTCCTCCCATCCCCATGTTGATCAAGCCGGGAAGAATCTCCCTTCCGCTAGAATCGATTTCACCGAAGTTCAAACTTCACGTGAGTGTTGGCGAAACCACCGTGGAGTTTCGTGGATCCACCGTCCTCATCCTTTCGCCTGATTCAGAGCAGGGAAAGACGGACAGTGGTCTGATGGAGACCCCGATATTCCGGAGATTCATTCAGGACCTGAGCCGGGGAATAGGTCAACACGTCTATCCCAAGCTTCTCGGTGTGGGAGAAAGCGAAGAAACGCTCTGGTATCCGAAACTACCTCTCCGTGTCCGTGCCTACGACCTAGAGTCCCTCGAACGCAGTGTCCGGACGGCATCTCGGACCGCCTTGGTCGGCGACCCCAAAGCCGACAAGGCCCGTATGTACCTTCAGCACGCTCAGTTCCTGTCAAGCCTGACGATCGAACTCTCCCCTGAGGTCTTCGAAACTACCCCGAAACACGCATCGCTTTTCGTGGCGGATGTTGCGCTCAACTCGTGGAAGTCTATCACCGTCCTGGTGGGGGAAGGTTGGGCAAGACAATCAGAGACCCTACGAACCATAGGCCTTGATCCTTCAACTTACGAGGAGCGTTTCATCCGCCTCAAGCAACTGAGGAACGAAGGAGATGTCGCTCACTCAAGAACAACGGAGGAGGAATTGTTGGAGACCGGTAGGCAACTCCACGAGCTAATCGAGACCGCCAAATTGGTACTAGATGCCTACCTCTCCTACCTCGAAAGGGCTGGCTCAGGTCCCTGACATTCCCGAAACCGTCTGGAATGTTGGTTCCGATAGAGGGGGGTGAGGGGCTTCTGTTCCGTAGTTGACCGACTCGAACTGCGAAAGCAGCTCCTTCAATGCCCCGATGTCCGAGGGAAGGACCTGGTCGAAGGACTCGTACCCGCGCACCTTGAGCCACTGGTTGGCAGCCCTCCGCTTCTTGACCGTCCGAACGGTCGAAGTGTCGCACTCAAGTTCCATCGCAATCTGCCGGCGCGTTTCCATCATCTCAGGACCCACCACCCCCTTGGCAGGGGCCCCGGCCACAGCGGCCGGGGAAGGGGTTACAGGGGCGGAGACAGCCCCCAGGGTTTGCGCTGTGGGCTTCCCGCTGTGGAGCACCTGGAGTGCCCGGACCTGCCGGTCGAGCTCCGCGGCGATCTCCTTGGCGATCCGCTCGCGCACCTGGGTGAGGGTCTCGCCCTCTGCGCCGAAGTCCGCGCTCCCGACCTTGACCGACTCATAGGGTCCCACGCTTGCGGTGACCATGACGAGCGACCACGGGCGGTTGTCCGCCAGGGAGGGGGTCACGCTCCCCGGAAGCTTGGGGGTCGGTGACGGTGTTGGTTCGACCTGGGGTTGGGGCGGGGTCGGTGCTGGCCCGGTAGGTGCAGGAGGAGCCGGCGTGGGGGCAGGCTTCTCATCCTGCTTCTGCACGTCTCGACCGTTGCTGTAGCTCCCCCTCCCGCGATAGCTCCTGGGGGCCCTTGGCCCGTGCCCCGGGATGTAGCGCTTCCACGGGCGGGAGTCCATGTCCACCACGACCCGGATAGCCGGGTTGGCGGGCATGCGCTGCGTGCAACCACATGCGCACTCCGTTTCCTTGTTGAGTCCGGTGAAGGTCTTCATGCCGCGACCTCCTCCACGTCCCACTTGCCCCCTGGTCGGCAGACCAGGAGGGTCTTCTCGTTCGGCGTCGGCTGCTGGCCTTCTTCACCGGCGGGGGCAACCTTCCCCGCTGGTTCTTGTGTGATGGTTCTCATCGATTCCACCTCGGGAGAGGTGGGGGAATCGATGCTCGCTACGGAGTCCAGTAGAAGACTCAGGCCCGCTCGTGCAGGGAGAACTCCTGCTCAAACTCGCTTAGCTTGAGATCATACCACCGGAGAAACGGCTTCCTTCCGAGGACTGGGAAAGGGAGAGCCCCTTCCTCGACTACCAAGACAGGATCCAGAATGTGGGTGCGTCCGATCCGTCCGCCTTCGGCAGGTTCCTCCAACGACAATCCAACCTTCGCCCTGCGGACCTTCAACGTTCCTCCACCAGCCTGAGCGGTTTGTATCTCGCTTGAAATATCCAGGCTGAGAAGGTCCGCAAGAGAGGCCAGCAAGAAGGTTCGGGTGGCGCCGGTGTCCACGAGCATCAATGCACGCTGCTTCTTCCCCTTCCAGGTCAGCACAGTGGACGCCATGGGGGCAAGGTCCCTCGAGCTTCCCCACTCCACCTGGGTGTACGGGTAGGTGAATGAACGGCCCTGATGCAAAGGTGAGGCTCTCACGGTCTCACCTTTCAGAGAACGTAGAGCTCACCGGTGGGGACTTTCATCACGGTGGGGTCCTTTCCTGGCACCGCGGCCTTGGCCTCATCGACCACCTCGCGCAGGTTCTCACCCGCCGCAAGCACTTTCCGGTCGTAGAAGGCCACCCACTGACCCCGGTACCTGCCCAGCACCTTGGCTGGAGGCACGTTCGTTCTGTGCTTGTGGCGTGGGGGTGATCTTCCGGGCATGTGTCCCTCAGCATCAACCAACTCCTCCGGTTTCATAACGTTATGCTCCATCGCCTCACTCCGGATGTATTGAGGGAGGCGGTGCCAGGGACACCACCGGCCGGCTCCCCCCCGTCCCCGCCCACTACCACTTGAGGTTCGACCAGACCGACTTGCTCCAGCCGCACCACCCAGCGATGGGTGTCTGCTCTTCCCACGCAGCCCAGCCACTTTAGAAACGAGAACTCGCAGCAGGAGGGGCTTTGCCAAGGAAGATGGTCTCAGGCCCCCTGTGAAAGGTCACGACCCTCTCTAGCCCAGAGCGACCTTTCCATGACTCGAAGTACGGTGCCGGCCGCGAGCTGCGACACCCACTGTTCGCATCTCTGCCTTCTCGCCCCTGCGGTTGATATCGGCTGCAATCTCCTCCGGCGTCATCTTCGCCCAACGTCGGGCGTCCCTTCGCCTGACTCGGTCAAGCCAAGCGGGGAATGGAGGCTTTCGCGGTTCGCTCATAGGAGTTGCTCCGGTGTCCGGATATCGATAGAAGGAAGTCCACGCTCCCTATTGAGGTTATTGACAAGGGTGACGGCCCGGTAGTTGGCCATATGTTTCAGGTTGTAGGTGGCGATGACATTTGCCTTCTGGATCACCGCAATCGCCACGTGAACTGCATCTGCCCGGTGCGTCCTAGGAATAATCCCCGCAGCAAGGTACGCCTCTGCGAGGTCTTCGGCCTCGGCGGTGCTCGGGACAGCCTCGAG
>JAKBKR010000240.1 GCA_021832495.1 bacterium
GTTTCGGGTCTGGCCTCGACTCTCTAGTACGTCTAGGCGAATAAGCGCATTGAGGTGCCGTCCCACTGTCTGATGTGTGGAGCCACCAATCCATTTCTCTGCCTCCCTGACACTGAACCAATTCGACTCATGCTTGGCGCGGACAATGAGCCGTTTGCTGAGTTCATCCATGGTTGAAGAAAGTAGATTCTTCTTAGATAGCCGTCGGGTCGCCTCTTGGTAACTCTTTAGAACGGCATCGGTGAAAAAATCTACCAATTCCGTGTACGTACCCCGGTCGTCAGTCCAAGCAAGCAACCAGTAATACAATTCCAGATCTTTCATGAGTTCCTTCTCTATCAAACAGAGGTGGGAATTCGGGAGACCTTGTGTTTGAAGATAAATGTGGAAGAGGACACGTCCAGTCCTACCGTTGCCATTGGCAAATGGATGAATACTCTCGACGATAGTTTGGCAGTTTAAATACCCTCTTCGGGGGGCTCTCGCAAGCTACATGGTTAGATCACGCAGCCTCTCTCCTCGGAGGGGTCGCTGCTGCCTGCATTGTATTCTAAACGTATCGCCCCTGTATTACCCCGTCGTTGTGGGGCAAAGCTAATATGTATTCTAAACTATCCCCCCACCGTGATTCTCACGGCTACCCGGATGAAAGGACACCGTTACTGGGAGGTGGCTACGTCTCGACGTATTCTAAATCGTCCCCGCAAACATACCCTCCTCTACCTGGGGCGACTCGAAGGCCTTCCTCCACCTCTCCTCGAGCAGAAGCGCCAACAGGTTCGGTCCCTCGGGGACCCCTCCCTGACCCTTCGCTTCGATGCCCTACTCTCCGATATTGGCTACCCCCCGCCACTCCCCTCCCTCCGGGATTTCGACCTTGCCACCGTCCGTTCCTATGGACCCGAACTCACCCTCGCCCATTTGGGTGGGGAGTTGCAGGTGGTGGAACTCATCGATGCCGCAAGCCCCAAGGGTGGGGGTCCATCTCTGGGCCGGATGGCTCTGGCTCTCGCCATCTATGCCAACCTGCGCCCTGGGAGCTATGCCCGCTTTCCGGAATGGTATCGGAGGAGTGGACTCCCGCTCTTTCTTCAACTCCTACCCGGCCAGGTCACCTACGAGACCACGCTGAACACCCTGGGCTACCTCCAGCCTGAGCGAACCCGCCCTTGGGAGGCGGAGCTGTACCGACGGATCCTGAAGATCTTTCACTACCGGTGCGAGCGGGTGGACATCGACAGCACGGTGAAGGAGCTCGGAGGGAAGCGGTGCCGCTTCCTGGCCAAGTTCGGGAAGGCCAAGTATGGAGTAGTGAGCAAGCGAAGGCAGGTGATGATCACCTTCCTCGTGGACCAGAAGGGCTCCCTCTTGGGGCACGAGATGTTCCCCGGAAACACGAACGACATGAAGACGCTGGCGCCGGTGGACCGTCGGCTACGGGCGGACTACGGGGCCGAGGTGGCGCAGGCCCCCCAGGTGGTGGACCGTGGGTATGCGAGCTTGAGGAACGTGAAGGCACTGGGTCGACGGAAGGAGCGATTCTTGGTAGCGGTACGTGCGAAGCCCGGGTCGAAGGACCTGAGATTGCTGGAGGAGACGGGGACTTGGGAGGCATGGCCGGAGATCGCCCCCGGGGTGCGGGGTGTGTCGGTGACGAGGAAGGGCGTGAAGTGGATAGTGACCTGGAATGACGAGGTGGCGGGACGGAACGGAGATGGGCGTCGTGCCAAGATGAAGCAGGCACGGGAGGCGCTGGAAAGACTGGCCAAGGGGATCGAGGCCGGGCGTGTGAAGAGCCGGTCGGAGCGGGACCGGAAGGTGGGTTCGATCCTGGCGAAGTATGGCATGAAGCGTTTCCTTCGAGTGAAGGGGGAGAGAAGCGGTCTGGGGTTCCGGGTGGAGGAGACCGGGATCCGAGAGACGAAGGAAGGGGGAGATGACGGGTATCAGGTGTATGCCACGACGGAGACCTGGCTGGGGGAGCAGGATGTCGTGACGTTCTACCGTCACCGCGATCGGATCGAAAAGACAATCCGGACGATGAGCTCGGCGTTGGGGCTGGGTCCGGTATGGGTGCAGACCCCAGAACATGTGAGGGGGCATGTATTCGTGCACGCCCTGGGCTATCAGTTGAGGAACGCGGGGCAGTTGCGGCTGGAGGAGAAGGGAGAGACGATGAGCATCGAGGAGGCGTTGTGGGAACTGGAGAAACTCCAAGTCGGTGAACTGGTGGTGAAGGGCTCCGAGGTGGGAATCACCCGCAAACTGACGAGGATGGACGGGACGGTGGCCCGCCTGGCGCAGGTGTTCTCGCTATCAGAGAAGGGTCAGTTTCCCGGGGTCGAGGGAGGTATATAAAGTGCCAATCTCTCGTCTCGAATTCATGAAAGAACACACTCGCCGCCACGACAGGAAATAGCAGGTCCGCTTGCTCGTTTCTCCATCGTAGAAGAGATTCAAGTTCTTCCTTGACATATTCGGGGGGGGCAGTGATCATGGTCTCTTCACCAGCGCTATTCTCTATCGCCCCACGGAAGTCACGCAGCTCGCCTGGACGATCTTCGGGCGGACTCCCATCCATGAGATACCTGTGGAGAGCACACAGCCTTTCTATTGTCCAAGGAGGTTGCCACTGCTCTGGACTTGCGTGAACTGCCATGTGATTGACAATTTCTTGTCGCGGCCAATCCATGACCTCTCGTTGCCTATTATGAAGGGAATCCCTGGCAAGTCTCTTGACCTCCGGGAGCGATAAGGGGTTCCCTTCTACACTAACCGACCTATGAATGTTCACGGCCCAAGCCTCCACGAGCATGTCAGCGTAGTCACTCGCCTTGAGAACATACCTGTCTAATTCACCATCGAGCCTTCTTAGCTCAAGTGTTCTCTGGGAAAAGCCAATTGGAGAGGTGATACAAGGCGAAAACGGGACCTTCCGTTTGTGACGGACCGGGATGGCCGTTTGACAATGTTCGAACTTGCCCAGGGTCATTGTAGCCTCGCGACGCTATAATGCGGGCAGGGTTTTTAACGCTTGCTATTATTCATGCGTTTGAAATACAGAATGAATTACCGACGTGGAATCGGTCATCGAAGAAATAAACTCCTCTTGCGTATGCTCAGGTACAATGTCCAAAGAAAATGATGAATTATCCGACGAAATCCGAAAAATCAATGCGATGGTGATTCCTTCAGTTGAGACGTTGTTCGACACGACAATTGCTGATCTCCATCTCCCGACTCAGGGAGAACTATATCTCAGGGAGCATTTTGAAGAGATCCTTAGCCGCATCATGAAAAGAGGGTTAGAGTTGCTTGAGCGCTATCAGATGGAAGCCCAACGAAAGTTCTTAGAGCACATATCCGGTAGCCGGACTGAGTTCGAGGCGGTGGCCGAAAAGTTAATCCGAGAATCTTTTGAGGGACATGGTTCCTTCATACAACGCCTTTCCAAACTGATGGCCGAAACCATGTCAGAGATGCCACCCCTTACTGAATTCAATAGTTCAATTTCGAACATGCGTAAGTCTAGGGCAGGTAGCATGTTCACTCGCGCTATACACTACTTGCTGGAGCGTTGCGGCGTACCTTCAGAGGTAGGGGGAAAGGCATCTGGCAGATTGGACCTCATCATTCCGAATTATGCCAGTTGGCAAAGAAGGCCTGAGAACGGTGTTCTGCTCGAATTGAAAGCCATGCACATCCGGGAGAGGTGGAAAACCGCCCATGTCGAAACGCACTCTAAAAGGGGGCCAGTGTGGATAGTAACGCTCGATACCGACTTTGGCACAGAAACTATGGAACACATCCGTGACATGGGATTACACATCTATTGCCCTGAGAGTATGTCTCGTGTAAAGTTCCGAGGTGAGAGTTCCGTACGCGCACTTGGCGACCTGGTAAGAGACATAGAGTCACTAATCCCACGTCACCCAACTTGACAATCGAACTCTTTACACACTCGCCGAACTTTTTACAGGATTGGTCTTTCGGTCGATCTTTTAACAAAGCCG
>JAKBKR010000241.1 GCA_021832495.1 bacterium
CCCGCTGGTGGCGATCGGGGGAGCCAATCTTTACTGGCAAGTCTGCTATCCCGAGGACAACCAGTGCCCGACCGGAGGGTACTCGATGAACCATACGACGCTCACGACGTACTACAAGGTTCTCCCGAGTCTGGCTCCCGGGGCGTCGATGACCTTCTTAGTGAAGGCGTGGGACCGGGGCGCAGATGTCCTGCAGTCCCACAGTTATCAGTACGATGTACCCGCCATCACTTCTCCTCCGGCCGGTGAAGGCATCTTCTACGTGGACGTCTACGACAATGCGAGCGGGCATCAGGTAACCGGCGCCAATGTATCGATCGTCGGAGATGGCGGCACCGTTCAGATCAAGACCGTCACCTTTTCGGGCCTCGCATACCCCAACGATTCCGGGAACAACACCCCGAAGCCCCTCCCGGACAACACCACCTATGCGATCACGGTCCAGTGGGATGGGTTCAATGTCTCCGGGACGTTGGCCGGTACGGATTCTCTGAAGGTGTTCATCTTCCTGACCCACACGATGAACGTCACGAAACGCCTTGCGGCCGGGCCAAACTATTATGTGCTGGAGAAAGGAAACGTGATCCTCTTTTCCCTCAATGTGCCCCCACCGCCTCCCACCTTTTCTAGGGCCGTCCCATCCAATGGCCTTTACATCGAGGCGATAATCGGCATGGCGGTCGCGACCGCCGTCATCTTCCCCATATACTTCATATGGAAAGAGATCCGTCGGCATGCGGAAGAGGAGGAAAAGCGGGTAACACTATGAGGCAACTCTCCGCACTCTTCTGGATGGCCTTGGTCGGCACGACCGTCGGGCTCATGATCGTCGGGAATGCCGCCTACGCTCCTACGGTCCATTCTTACCCTTCCTCCCCTTCATTGTTCCTTCCCGCAGTCTCGAGCCCATCCGCTTCGGTGGCAACCACTCCAGCGCCCCAAGACACGCCCACGGGCTGGTGTGCCAACAAGACGAACAACAACACTTGGAATCAGGATTTCGTTGTGACGTTCAATCCCGCCAACCCGAGCATCGGGCCGGCGAACCGCCCCCCTGTGACAATATCCCAGTACGATGCCCAGTTGGGCATCACCGTCTCACTTTCTCAAGTTGCCATCTCCCAGGGGCTGTCGATCGCCCAGGCCCTCTTGACCGTATGGGCGACCGGTTGGAACAATCAGACCATGCCCTCTACGCCGCCGAACGCCCCCGCTATCTGGAACCTGCCCATAACGAACGGGACCCAGGCTTCGGGGCTCCTTGACAATGACAAGTATTTCCCCGATGGCGCCACGGTCTACTTCAATCTCACGGTCAGTCCTACGGGGAGTAATCCGATCTATTCACCATGCCCGGCGGGGCCCACACCAGCGTGGTCCTCGAAGAAACCGCAACCGACGTGGGATTACTTGGTAGGTGGGGGATGGCCCTCTTCCACGTTCCTTTCTGACGTCCAGCTCACGGCCTACCCGAACATCTTTGCCGGGGTATACCCTGGCCCATTCCAGCCAGTGGTGCTCACCATGACCTCCGTGGCAGGCGCCTCGGTACCCATCGGTGGGGCGACGTTGTACTACAACGTCACTTACACCGATCTGAATACCGGGAACTCCTCTGTCGCTAGCGGCGGAGAGTCCTTCCTGCCGACCAATTCCACATCCGTCAAGGTTTCGGTCGGGCCGTACTACTCTTTGGGCAACCGTACCTCGATCCAGTTCTACATCTTGGCTTGGACCTTGTGGTCGGGTGGGGCGGTCAATTACATCAAGGGGCCGTCGTACACATATCCTGTGACCAATGGGGGCACATGGTGCAACACGAACCAATCGTTCTATCATTTCCTTTCATTGACGACGCAGCCCTACCCCTCCATCGCCAACGGGACGGACCCTGCCATCTCCGCGTGGGTGCCCGTGAACGTCAGCATCACGAGCAATATCGCAAACACCTCGATCAATTATGCCTACATCTACTACAACACCACCGTGAACGGGAAGACAGGGGCCGAAGACTACCTACAAATGCACCGGTTCAACGCCACCAGCCAGTTCACAGGGGACAATTTCTCCCAATCCATCGGGAATCCCACGTTCGGTGGGTTCGCACCCGGCACCACCGTGCAGTTCCACATCACCGCAGCCGACGACCTCGACTGCCTCATCACATCGAAATCTTACACGTTCACCGTCAAGCCCGGCAATCCGGCGATCGTCGATGGTAAGACGTACTTCTATGTGGTGGCGTATGATCTCGGGACGAACTCGTACATCACGGGTGCGAAGGTCGAGATCAACAACGCCACGTTCTGGGACAACACCACCACGAACCAGCTCGGGTTCGCTTATCCCTCGATCACCGGTTCGACGAGCCCACTTTTCCTCAACATGAACCAGTTCTACAACGTCAACGTCACTTGGAACGGCCAGTTGCAGTACATCCACTACGACCTGACGGCCACCTCGAACAAGACGCTTACTTTCTACTTCAATTCGCATCACACCGTCTCCCCGGTCTATTCGGAGTCGAACTCTGTGTTCACCGGACCGGAGATTGTGGGGATCGCGATCGCCGCGGGGATAGTCGTCCCCATCTATTTCGTCTGGCTCGAGATCCGTCGGAAAGCCGAAGCGGAGGAGAAGCGGGTGACCCTATGATAATCATGCAGCATACCGAAAAGAGGGGGAAGTGAGAAAATGAGTGCACCACCGGCGCAACAGGACCCGAAGAAACGACAACAGCCTCCGCCCCAGCCACCGCCCCCCACCCCACGTCCCGCCGCGCGACCGGCCCCTCAGGGTTGGCAACCCCGTCCCATGCGTCCTCCGCAGGTTCCCGTTCCTCCCCCTCAGCGCGGACCTCCGGCGCAGTACAACCCATACGCCTCCATGTACGGTGGGTACTACCCGCTCAATGCCCCTCCCGGTCAGACAGGGTACGTTCCGACCCGACAAGGCCCCCCAGTTGGGGGACCCTATCGTCCCGTTCCACTTCGCCCGGGGGGCCCAGCTCCGGCCGGTCTCCCACCGGGAGGACGCCCCGGCGCTCCCGCCGTCCGCGGCCCGGGTGGAGGACCTGCGATACCTCCCCGCGGCGGACCTCCTGGACGTCGCCCCCCGGCAAAAAAAGGGTTCTTCGGTGGCCTCTCCAAGGAAGAGTTCACCTTCTTCACCGTGGGATTTGCGCTCATCATCGCCGGTCTCTTGGTGGTCGTTGGCTACAACTTTGTTGTAGGGACCCAAACGGGAGCCTCCTTCTTGGCGGGAAGCGGTGCCCAGCTCACGGGGAACCCGGCGAACCTCTTGGTCAATCTCTCTTCCGCTTCCCCAGGCAGTACCGTCGTCCTCAACGATCAGATTTCCGCGATCACCTACAATGCTTCGTCCGATGTCACCGAGGTCGAGTATGCATCTATCAATTATGCGGGGGGTAGTCAGCCGGGCAGTCCGGGAGAGCTAGCAAACCATACTTTCGGTACTTTCACAGGCAACATCGCCAACATTTACCACGTTGGCGACTCGGTCACCCTGACATTCACTGTCGTCCAGGGGCACCAACCCGGTAGCAATGCCACGTACACGACGCTGGACGCCGATTGGGACGCCGCCAACACCGCGAATGCAAATGGGTACACTGGTCCCCAAGCCTATGCCATCGATTCGGCGCACCTTCAGCCCAACTGGTTCGGGATCGCCCCCCTCTACGGACTGCTCGGTATCTTCTTGGCAGTCGTGGGAGGGCTCGTACTCTTCTTCACCTACTCCTATCCGGACATGATCCGGAAATTCTTCAAGGAGTCGCTGAAGGATCCCCACGGCCTTGTCATCGGGCTTTTCTTCATTGTATCAATTCTCGTACTCGTCTTCCTCCCGTTCTATCCTTGGTGGATCGTGGTGGTCTTTGCCATCGTCCTGGCGTTGACCTCGAGCAAGTATCCGCATTTGGCATTGCTCGTGCTCGGGATACTCTTCTTGGCGGAGATTGGTTACCAGTCCCCGGAGCTGGCG
>JAKBKR010000242.1 GCA_021832495.1 bacterium
CGCGGTTCGGCCGCCCCGCTTCCCGCCTCCCGGCCCTCTCCCCCCGGGACACCCAGCTGCCGATGGTACGGTCCGCGCCCCCCAATCGCTCGGCGCCGCTGCCCAAGTGAGTCGTCCCGCGCCGCTGGCTCAGTCGCCGAGGGATCGATGGGCTGAGGCCTCCACCGGCTCGGCCGGGGATGGGTCGGGCAGGACCGGGCCCCCCCGAGGGTAGGGAGCCACGGGGATCATCCCCCAGCTGGGCCGGCCGTGGGTCTCGGGGAGCGGCTCCAGACGGGAGTAGCCCTCCCAAAGAATGAAGGCAAACTCCCCGGTCATGACCGCGGCCATGACCCCGCCGAACCCGAGGGCGGCCGAGGTCCCGGGCGCGAGGATCACCAGGTAGCCGGCGATGGAGGTCGCCAGGAACGAAAGCACGATCCACCCGGGCAGACCCAAGCCGCCGCTGCTGGGCAGCGGCGTCGACCATGCTTGGTAGGCCAGAAGGGCGAAGGTCACCAACATCGCCCCGGTCATCAGGACGGCCCCGGTCAGCGGAGCGACCACCACCCAGGGTGCCACAACCCCGGAGAGCGTGAGCCCGAGGAGCGGCCGCCGAACCGAGGGCCGCAGCGGGATCCAGAACAGCATCGCCACCATGGCGGCGACCATCGACCAGAGGAACCAGATGGTCGTGAAGGTGCCGGCCATCACCGGAAGGAAGGCGTAGAGATCTGAGGCCCCCACCGTGAACAGGACACCCATCAGGATCTCGGCAGTGGTGGCCAGGAGGGCGATCAGGATGGGCCAGAACGGGTTCCGGGGATTCATTGGGCGGTCCCGTAGGAGGATGACCCCGATGACCCAGAAGCCGAGCGGCGCCATCATCATGAAGTTAAAGGCCCAGAAGACGGCCGTGTAGGTGCTGTAGTTGGGTGAGAGGATGACGTACAGGCAGGCCATCAGGAGGCCCGCGGAACCGATCAGGGCCGACCCGGCGATGAGCATGCGGGTCAACGTGGGCGGAGCGCCGGATCGCGGGACCAGCTGGGTCAGGAGATAGACCTCCACCACGACCATGGGGATCGCGACGAGGGCAAAGGGAAGCATCCCCGGTGTGTACAAGAGCACCGAACCGGACACCCGAGCCTCCAATCCCCGAGGTCACGGACCGCTTTTGAGGAGGGGTACGTACCGATCAGGCCCGAACTTCGCCCGGCAGGGGAACCCGGCGCTCCACGAAGTAGTGGATACTCGAGGTGCCCGGATGGAAGCGGAAGCTGTGGGGCACCTGGGCCGGAATCCAGTGGGTGGTCCCGGCGGGATGGGCTTCGGTGCGGCCGTCGATCGTCATGTCGATCCGGCCCTCGACCACCACGCCCCACTCCACGTCGTGAGTATGGGTCGGGACCGATACCTCCGGCCGGCCGGGAGGCAACTCGAAAAAGAGCACCTGGCTCGACCCGTTGTCGTGAATGTAGATGTCGATCCCGGCAAGGTTACCCTTGGGAAGACGCCGGACCGACTCGGGAAACGGCATGACTACCGTCGGGTCCGGGCGACCGGGGGGGCCAACTTCCCGGCGGCCGGGACGGGGGTGAGCCACTCCCCGTAGTTGGGATCCTCTCCGTGGACGACCCGCATGTATCGGGCGGCGATCTCCCGAGTGATGGGCCCGGTCTTCCCGTCCCCGATCTGATGACGTCCCACCTCCCGCACGGGGGCGATCTCGGCGTAGGTCCCCGAGAAGAACACCTCATCGGCCGTCAGCAGCTCGTTGACCGAAATCAAACGCTCGACGCACTCCAGTCCGAGATCCTTGGCAATGCGCAGCACAGAGTCCCGGGTGACACCGAGGAGAATCTCCGACGGCGGCCCAGGGGTGTAGACTACGCCGTCCCGGACCAGGAAGACGTTTTCGCCGGTACCCTCCGCGACGTAGCCGTTCGTATCCAGTAGGATGGCCTCATCGTAGCCGTCGGTCTGGGCGTCGACTCCGGCGATGTACCCGTTAAGGTAGTTCCCGTTCGCCTTCGCAAAGGAAGGCAATCCATCCGATCGGGGCTTCCGGAAGGGGGAGATCTTCGCCCGAACCCCGGTCTCGGAGGCCTCACCCAGGTACTTCGAGGCCGCAATGATGCCGATGGCCAAGGAGACCTTGCCATGGGTGTTCTTGACCCCAAGTCCCGGCTCGCCTCGGTAAATGACCGGACGGATGTAGGACGGCAAAACCCCGCTCACCGCCTGGGTCTCGATGACGGCGCGGGTCATTTCCTCCAAGGTGTAGGGGATCGGGAGGTGGTAGACTCGAGAGGAAGTTTGGAGGCGCCGCAGGTGTTCGGTGAGCCGGAAGATCGCAGGGCCGTTCGGAGTCGGATACGCTCGAATCCCTTCGAAGACCCCCACCCCATAGTGAAGTGTGTGGCTCAGGATGTGGACATGGGCCGCGGCATAATCCACCAAGGCCCCATCCATCCAGACTTTGGCGCCGTGTTCCAGCTCCATGCGTTTAAGCCCCCCGAGCTACCCGGAGGGAACCGTGGGTTATATCCCTCACTACCCCCTGTTCGCGCGCGGGCCCGCAGAGGCCACTAGAGGTGGGTGTTGAAGGAGAATCGCCCACGGACGATCCCAACCCTGCAGTACCTTGGGGTTACGGTTGGGGCTGTTCTACTCGTGGCGGGTATCCTGACCGGGATTTTTTACATTAGCGAGTCGAGCCCCGTTCCCTCCGGGTCGGTCCTCCAAACGGACACCTTCCTTGTCGGCCCCTATCTCTCCCTCGCATGGAGCTGCCCGACGGGATTCGCCTGCCCCTCACCCTCCTACGTGCCCTACGCCCAGCCTCCGAGCTTTGCCATTCTGCCGGCCATTCCGGATACCGGACTCCTATTGACCGTCGCCCTGGTTCCGGCTCTGGTCGCCCTCATTGCGGCGTTTTGGTTTGTGCTGGTGTTCTACCCGCTGAGGACAGGGCTCCTCTCGCGGCATCGGCCTTCTCCCCGACTCATCGGGGCCCTCGGCGTCATCACTCTCGCCACCGAGGTCTTGACCTTGCTGTTCATTCCGATGCTGCTCACGATCGACCTCAGAAACTCCGCCTCAGGAGTCCCGCAGGGCGCCGGGCCCTGGAACTCCCTCCTCGGCACGTCCCGCATCGGTAATCTGACGGTGACCTGGGGGCCATCGCTGGGCTTCTACATGATACTGTTAGCCTCAGCCCTCCTCATCTGGACTGCTGTGCGCTGGGCCCGCTCAATCCATAATTCCGGACCCTGAATTGTATGCATACACACATGCATATGCACACTCGGATCCACCGCCACTTCCGCGACCGACCACAGATGCCGAGATCGTCGGGGACATAGGCTGTGACTATCGCGAGCGGTCGCGCTAGTTAACGTCAGAAAAGTTGCCGCCCTACGGACTGCACCCGGCAGTTGCGATACCACCCCCCCAAGATGCAAAACACACGCGATCCTGACCCCTACTATGCCAGAACGACCTTCACCGGCAATCTACTGCACACCCCAGCTGATCGCCAAGGTGCCCACGCGCGGGAAACGCATGGGGATCCTCGGCTGCCGAGGCTCATCGTCACCTCCGGTGCTCACGTCCAAGAAACTCCCACGACCTGTAGAGGAGCCGTGGTTGACACCAGTGTTGACCCTACCGGCTCAAGGGCGTACGTCGAGAGCCCACACTGAGCTTGAACCGACACCGGTGCCAGGCGCCTGATCCGGGAAATCTTTGGAACCCATACTCCAGCAAGAACCCCCGCAGGCTTACCCCCCCAGCTCTAAGCGCGCCCCAGGCGTGCCCCATGGGGCTATACCTCCCCCCCATACATCGCCCGGGCAAGAAACCCCCCCCAAATGGGGCTAAAGTGCCTCCAAAGTGGGTCGTATAACTCCTGTTATACGACTTTACCTCGAGAGACTTGATCCCAAACCCACCACCTAGAACCAGGGGTGAGGAGTATAATTCCACAGATGGCACC